>CAZEPA010000259.1:0-6400 GCA_964513955.1 uncultured Anaerolineae bacterium
GGAGTATAGTTCATTTTCCTGGTAAAGTCAAACTCAGTATAACGAAGGTGGGCTTTGCAGTGGTTGCAGCGATTTCAATCGCCCGCCCCGCCCCCATTCTGAAATACACCCCTTGTCCGGGTCAGGGTTGACTTTCAGCCACGTTGACCGTATCATATGGTGCAACCATGTGGTGTTGGGAAGAAAACCATGATTGGAGGTGTGGCACGATGACGGTGTTGATGACGCGTGAATTACTCAAACACGAAATCGAACTGATGCCTGAGCTTTTGGCGGCTGAAGTGCTCGACTTTGTGCTGTTTGTGAAGGCCAGGCGCGCGGAAGAGTCCTATTTGTGGCAGGAGGTTGAAGTCACGCGGGTTCGTCGGGGTCAACATCCCGAGGAAGTCCACACCGTAACCGCGGCAGAGTGGGATGAGTTGACGGCTGACCTCGAGGACGAGGACTGATGGCTTACAGGCTGCGTTATGATCAGGGTTTCATGCAGCAACTACAGCCTTGCCGGGCGATGTACGGAGTATTGCTCGCCGCGCTGTGCTCGATTTGGCTGAAACTCCGCGCCCAACGCGCGCGAAAGAACTGGATGAGCACCGTGGATACTATCGGCTGTGGTTACCGCGTGACCATCGCCTGGTCTGGCAGGTGTTAGACGCGGACGAAATCGTTGACTTGCTCTATGTAGGCCCTAAGCAGCCCGACCTGTATCAGCAACTTGGACTAGGACGACAGACCATGTAACACAGAGCTTGAGAGGATACTTACCCGCTGAATCAAGTTTTCACCTGTTGCTGCGTCAGGCCGCGAGCCTTGCGCAGGGCAATGTCCCAGGCCCTGTCGGCCTCCTCGAAGCGGCGTCGAAAATCGTCATTCTGCAGCTTGCGCGCCAGGTAACGATCAAAATTAGTTTCGGTCATCTTGTTTTACCCTTGTTGTCGTAACAAATAATCGTGCATGCGCCGACGAGCGGTTTCCAACTCACTGGGTGGGGTCTTAAGTCTGAAAAAAACTTTGGCCGCCTGCGGCGGCAAGGCAGGGGTTGTGTCGTTGCCACGTTGGCTCAGGTTGAGTGAGTAGAAGTTGGGTTTCCCGCAGAAAACCTACGTTCTGACTTCTGGGTCGCGGACGTTGGCGCACAGTCCGCATCGGTCCAGAGGCCCAGAGATCAGAGTTCCAGAGGCCAGAGGAATCATGAGGACACCACTACCCGAAAACCGCAATTGAGGTCCCTGAAGTACGGGTTGCACCAGAGGCGCTGAGCGCACCGAACATTTGTTCTATTATTGTAATACGCTCCCCCGCGCAGGACGCGCGCATCAGAAGACCCGGCCGCCAGGTTCTCGCGCCCATCCGTAACCACATACGGATAACCGTAGCGGGGCTTTTCGTAGTCGGATCCCCATAGACTGCGCGTCCACTCCCACACGTTGCCGCTCAGCTCCTCCACCCCGTATGGGCTGGCGCCGCCCGCAAAACAGCCCAGCGCGCTCGTCGTCCCAATGCCGCTCTCGTCATAGTTCGCCCGGTTGGCATCCGGGTCGCTGCCCCATGGATAGCGCCGCCGCGCCAGGGGATTGGGCTGCCGCGGCGCCGTTTCCGCAGTCAGCCCCGCCGAAGCGGATCGAATCAGCGCCTGCGACGGGATCTCCGCGCCGCCGCGCGCTGCTTTCTCCCACTCCGGTTCGTTGGGCAAACGCACTTTCCACCCCGCCGGTATCTGCCCCGCCAGCCGTTCGCCCAGCCAGCGCGTGTACGCCAGCGCCTCGTACCACGTCACCCCAACCACCGGATGGTTCGGAAGGTTGCGCGGCTCGCCGTAATCATACGGCCCGAGGCGCCATTCGTTGTCCCATCGCCCTTTGAAACCAGCCGGACTCCAGTACTTCGCCGCCTGCGCCTCGCCCCAGTGGCGCGCTTCGCGGTAGCCGCCTGCAGCCGCGAATTCCCCGAACTGGGCATTCGTCACCGGGTAGCGGCCCATCCAGTAGCTGTAGGCAAGATCAACCTGGTGCTGCGGCTGCTCGTCCTCCTCGGCATCCGGGTCGTCCTTGCTCCCCATCCAGAAGGGGCCGGCGGGCACATAGGAGAACTCCATGGCCGCGCTGGTCAGCGCCTCCGGCCGCGGGTCGCCCAGGCGCGCTAGGGTGCGGCCGGCCAGCGCACGCTCGACCGGCGGGAGGCCGCTGCGCTGCAGCAGATGGATCAACCCGCGTCTAACCCGCTGCATACTGGCGCGCCGGGCTGCACTGATCTGGCCCAGGTTGGCGATTTCGACCAGGGCCTGCCCGGCCAGCTGCGCACCCCAGGCGTCTGCGGACGTGTAGCCAGGGTCGGTCGGTTCCTGGTAGCACAGTTCGTCCACCAGGAGCCAGATGGCGGTGGCCGTGCCCCTGGCGGCCTTGGCTCCGGCCAGCAGCGCCACTTCACGCCGGCGCTCAGGCGCCTGGCGGGCCAGGGCGGCCAGAGTCGTTGGGTAGTCGTGATCGGTGAGGTAACAGGCCGCCAGGTATTCCTGGAAGGTGCGGTGCGGGAAGGTGTAAACCTTGACGCCGCGCGGCAGCAGGATGCCCGCGCGCTGGCTCAGGTATTCCACCAGGCGTTTGGGCTTGATGTCATCCGTAGGGCTGGCGTCCAGGAGCTGCGTGACCAGCGTTTCTTCGGCAATGTCGGCCGTGCCGAGCAGGGTCGGTTGACTCGCGTGGGCCTGGTAGGCCAGGGTGTGCAAAACCGCACGCACTTTCTCACGGTCGAGTTTGAGCCACTCGACCAGGCTGGGTTGGATGTTCGTAGGTTGGCCGCGCGCGTCACGCACGATGCGCTGACTCTCCCACCAATCGAGCAGCAGCTCGACGGCATCCGCGTACAGCTCTTCCCGCTTCTCCGGCAGGCTGCCGCCGCGCCAGGCGTGCAGGCTGGCCATCAAGGCGAGGAGCAGGGGGCGCTCAGCCAGGCTGCGCAGACGATCGCTTCCAAAAACGGCATTGGCCAGCAACTGCGCACGTCCTTGCGCGTTGGCAGCGTCCCACCCACGCAACTCGCCGATGTGCGCATACCAGCGGTCAATGAAACGCTGAATCTGACCGGCGCTGAAGGGGGCGAGAACGGTTTCGGCAAAGCCCGGCAGGCGCCAATCCTGCTGCTGATAGGCGTAGGTGCGGCTTGTGATGAGGATGCGACAGCGTGGAAAGGAGGCCGCGAAGTCTTCGATGGCCTGCCTGATCTGCATGCGGCGTTGATCCGCTTCGGGCACTTCATCCAGCCCATCCAGGAGCAGCAGCCCCCCTTGCTCGCGCAGTTCACGCCGCAGAAAAGGCTCGTATTCGCCACAGGAGGCGGCGCGTAGAGAGGCCACAAGGTGCTGCCACAAATGCTCGGCTGTTGCGGGCTGACCGGCCGCGGGTAGGCCGTGTGCGGCCAAATCGCGCAGGACGATTTGCACCGGCAGCAGCGCGCCGTGCTCCCACGGCTGCGGCTTCTCCTCTTGCTTTTCGTCACGCCCGGCCGCGCGCGCGGTCTTGTCGTCCTCCGGCGGCAGCGGTGCTCTCAACAGCGCCAGGTTGGCGGCGCGGTCGCCCAGGGCCTCGCCAGCCAGGCAGAGCGCGACGAAATTGACGAAGGTGCTCTTGCCGCTGCCTGGATCGCCCAGCACAACCAGGCGGGCATGGCGGTTCAACTGCGCCACGGCCGACAGACGCTGACCTTCGCGCGGGGTTTCCAGTCTGCGCTCGCCGCGTTTCTCGAACTCCTGGGTTTGGGTGAGCAGCGCGGTGTAAACAGCCGCCAGATTGAGGCGCGCCTTGGCATCACTCGCCACGCGTGGGTCAACGCCGCCGAGCGAGAGCGCGCCGGCCTGCTCTAGCACGCGGTTCAGATACGCCCGGCGCAGACTGGCCGGGTCGGGTCGGGCCGGGTCAGGCGGCGGCGGTGGGTTGATGATCACATCGCCGCCGATCGTGTCGGCCACGACGCTGCCGCCAGACGCAGCCTTAGCCCCTTCGCCCTGGGCGATGGCGCCGTTGCCGGTCATCTGAGCTTCGTAATTTTCGGTGGATGTGGTCGCCGACGGCGGCGGCGTGCGCCCATTTCCTGGTTCGCCGTCAGCTGCCTGGTCAGGGCGATGTCCGGCCGGCGCCTCACGCCGCCCGCCGAGGCCGCGCAGCAGGACGAGCGCGCCAGCGGAGATCCAGAGCAGGAGCTGCACCAGGTCGGCCAGGCCCTGGATCAGGTCGCTGTTGAGCTGCACGAAGCGGGCCAGGAAGGGCACCCAGCGCGGCGCGGTCAGCGCCAGGCCGGCCAGGGCCAGGATCACAAGAAGGGTAATCGTCCATGACTGCTTGCGCATGGTGATGGTTCTCCAGGGTGAAATACGGCTACCGCCGGCGCAGGTTGACTTTGAGCACGGCCTTGCGCAGGCCCACGGTGTTGCCGAAGCGCACGTGGTTGATCCAGCCCTGCACACGGGCGGTGAGCTGCGCCAGGGGGATGGCGCCGGCGCGGTAGGCCGCGGCCAGGCGGCGCAAGCGGCGGCGGAAATAGAGACCCTTGCCGTTTGAGTCGTCGCCGCTGCGGCCAGGTGACGAAACCGAGGAAGGGGATGCCCTCTGTCACCGGCCGCGGGTGTGCGCCAGGATGCACGGTCAGGCGCAGGCGGGCCAGGCGCTCGATCACGGCCGGGCGCCAGGCCCACAGCGTCGGTTTGTCCGGGCCAAAGAGCAGCAGGTCGTCCACGTAGCGCACGTAGCCTGGACAGCGCAGGCGCCGCGTGATGAAATGATCCAGCGGATCGAGATAGACATTGGCCCAAAACTGGCTGGTCAGGTTGCCGATGGGCAGACCGCGTGGGCGCTGCGCTGCGAACGGGTCATCGCCAGGGAAATTGACCATGTCGTAGGCCTCTTGCAGGATGCCCGCGCCGCTGGCCAGGATGCGGCCGATCAACCAGCGCAGGCCGGGGTCGGTCACTTTGGCGGCCAGGAGATCCGCCAGGATGGCGTGGTCAATGCTGGGAAAAACTGCTGCACGTCCAATTGTAGCACGTACGGGAAACGCCGCACAAACTGCTGCGTGCGCTGCAGCGCCCAAGCGCAGGGTGCAAAACCGTAATGTGAAAAACCCTGTTCATCCTGTCCAAATAAGCGCAGGTTAGCGCATGCCGCGGTCAGCCCCGGCGCCGCACGGCCAGCAAATCCAAGTAGCAACCGCTGGAGTCCGATTCAACCCACAACAAACCCGCCCGCCCCCACGAGACGTGGGTAGAGCGGGCGGATCTCCGATCTCCGATCTCCGATCTCCGATCTTCTCCTACTTCACCACCGGCAGCTCCCCAGGCACGACCGAGGGCAGCGGAATATCGGCCAGGTTGAGCACCGCGGCCCCTGCAGGCGGCTCGAAGGCAAAGAGACTCGCGTCGAGCGTGGGGTCCAGCTCGATGGCGCCCTGCACTTCGGCAAAACCGCGCACGGTGAAGGCGCCGTAGGTGATCTCAAGCTCGACGCGCTGCGGTAGATGGGTTTCGGCATCAATGAAGAACGCGGTGTTGATGCCCTCCAACTTTTGCGCCGGATCCGCCGTCGGTTTGAACGTCACCTGCACTTTGTAGGTGGCGCGGCCGTTGACGGTGGCTGGCCCCTGGTTGATTGCCTCGGTATCGGTGAAGCCGCGCGCGAGGAGCTTGTCCACGAAGGTGGCAATTTCGCGCAGCTCCGGCTGGCGGCCAAGCTGGCTTTGCAGCAGGCTGCGGTCTGCCACCACCACCAGGTCATCGCGACGGCTGTAAGCCCAGCCTTTGTCGCCCGCGGTGACGGCCACGATGCCGTCTACGTTGCCCAGGTCGCTGCGTAACTGGATGCGGCGCTGACCAGGGCGTTGACCCCAAAACTCGGCCGTGCCAGTCACTGGCCCATCCGCGGTGCCGACCTGGAAGCGCATGGTCAGATGCGCGCTCTTGATGTTCTTCAGCGCGCTCTGCATCTGCGTGATCAGCTCGGCGCCGGTGGGGCCGCTTGGCGTGGGCGTCGGCGGCGGCTGCGCGGCGCAGGCCGTCAGCGCCAGCAGCAAAAGTCCCGTCACGACCAGGATCAGTCCCTGGATTCGTTTCTGTGTCATCATTCGCCTCCATTTAGCCGATTGCAGATGGAAGATTGCAGATCGAGGGGTGCATTTCGGTATCATCGTTTGCCTCCATTGCTCAGCTTCTTGCTTGCTTGAAATCCGTGCCCCGCGTTCATTTAGGCGGGAATGTCTTGGACCCTAACAGCTTGCCAGTGCGATCAAAGCTGGCAGTGTAGGTCCAGCCCTGGTAAATCAAGCCGATCGTGGCGCAGAACTGGCCGCTGCGGTCAGTTGCGCTGTACCAGGTCCAATCGGCAGAGGCGCCCGGCGCGATGGCGGGGATGTTGTTGGG
>CAZEPA010000260.1:0-3960 GCA_964513955.1 uncultured Anaerolineae bacterium
CGCCCACCGCGCCGGCCGCCACGGGCGGGCGTGAATTGTTGAAGACTTCCATCGCTACCTTGAAACCGGCGCCCTCAGGCCCGATCCGGTTGGCGGCCGGCACTTCGACATCTTCCATAATGACTTCGCTCGTCCAGCTGGCGTGCTGCCCCATCTTCTCGATCGGCTTGCTCGTTTTGACGCCCCAACCGCGCTCGACGACAAAGAAGTTCAGCCCACGGTGGCCGCCGCTCGGGTCCACCTTGGCCAGGACGACAAATAGATCAGCCACCGGACCGTTGGTGATCCAGGTTTTGGTGCCGTTGAGGACATACTTGTCCCCGCGGCGCTCGGCCACGGTCTTGATCCCCGCCACGTCCGAGCCTGCGCCCGGCTCGGTCACGCAGTAAGCTGGCATTTTGCGGTTGTCCATGACCCAGCCGCCCAGATACTGCTTCTTCTGTTCCTCACTGCCGCCGATGATAATCGGCAGGCAGGCGAGTTGGTTGAGCATGGTGGCGGTCTGAATGCCAGAGCAGCCCCAAGCCAGTTCTTCAGCCACAAGGCACTCTTCGAGCACGCCCACGCCCGGCCCACCATAGGCTTCGGGTATGTTCAGGTTCATGAGGCCAATTTCCTGGGCCTTGTTAATAATCGGCCAGGGGTACTCGCCGCTTTTGTCGTAATGTTCGACAACAGGCAGAATCTCTTTGACAGCAAAATCGTGCGCCAGATCGCGCAGCATGCGCTGTTCAGCGTTAAGGGTAAAGTCGAGCATGGTGAAGCCTCCACAATTGTGTGACAGATCGCCGTTGATCGTATGATCGCACGGTGGACGAAAAACCAAGAGAAGTGCCGAGGTATTTTGATGACGCCCCGCGTCATCAGTTTACCACACAACCCGCGCACTTGGCAACTTCTATCACTTGTGCCTCATACCACTATCTGCCCCTACGAGCTTGTAACCTTTGGCAGCGACGCGACTCTAACCTTCAGACGTAGTGTTTGATCTCGGCAGTCTATGCGCGCCCTCCTCTGACGTATATTATCCGGGCGCCGACAGCGCAGAAACATCACGACCTGCCAGCCGTTACCCTCGCACTCTTGCTTGCGAAAGGAGTTGGATGCATGAAACGTCGCCTGTTGCCCTACTTGCGGTTTCACCTTGTCCTCATGATCCTGGCCTCGCTCGGTGTGCTTGTGGGCGCCTACACCTTGTTGGGGCGTCCACGCCCAGTTCAGGCCACCAGCAACTATCTTGCCGCCGCACGCCTTCAATACCCCACGATCATTGGGACCGCCTTGGATAGCTGCAACCTATGCCATCTGTCTGGCTCCAATGATAAGAATCAATACGGCGATGCCTACGAGTCGCATGGCCACAGTTTCAGCGCGATTGAGCTGCTCGATTCAGATCATGACGGCTACAACAACCTGACCGAGATTAACGCGCACACATTCCCCGGCGATGCGGCCAGTCACCCAAACGGCGCGACCGCCACGCCTACCGCAACCGGCGCTCTCACCGCCACGCCGACGCCTGTGGTGGGAACACCCACGCCTACGCCTACGGTTGGCCCGGTTCCACCCGGTGTATATAAGATCATCGGCTGGAATGACCTGGGCATGCACTGTATGAACGAAAGCTTTGCCAACCTGGCTGTTTTGCCGCCGTTCAATACGTTATGGGCGCAGGTGGTGCGCCAGGGGCCGCAGCCAACGATCGTCACCAGCGGCGTCACCGTGGAGTACAGCATCCTCGACAACACCTACTCCGCGGGCAAGACCGATTTTTGGCAGTACGCACAGGCGCTGTTTGGCGTCAATTTGCCGCCCAATGTTGGATTGACCGGCTCTACCCTCGCTGGCGTCATGCACGCAGTCGGCGATCACTTCAAGGTGGAAGGCATCCCACTGACGCCCTACCGTGACAGCGCCCCTACCACCTGGTATCCCTACCAATTGGCGCATCTGGTTGCCCGCGACAGCACCACCGGGCAGGTATTGGCGCAGACGATCACCGTGGCGCCGGTTTCGACGGAGATGCGCTGCGATACGTGCCACGCCGACGGCATGCAGGGCGGCATTGCCACGGGCAATGTGGAGACGAACATCTTGACCCTGCACGATCAAGAGGAAGGTACATCGTTGATGAACCATCGGCCGGTGCTGTGCGCCAACTGCCACGGTTCCAATGCCCTGGGCTTACCCGGTAACCCCGACCTGCCGAACCTGTCGCGAGCCATGCACCACAGACATACGCCAGGCAACGCGCCTATGGGAACCGACACGTCCCTGGACACGGGAGCGGTTCAGGCGTTGGCGCGCTTTGCACGCGGCGAGCCGGCGCCTGTGGCTCTGGCGGCGCTCAACCCCAACGACGGTACAAACGACTGCTACCTGTGCCATCCGGGCCAGCAGACACAGTGTCTACGCGATGTGATGTACAGTCAGGGCTTGCGCTGCATGGATTGTCACGGCGGCACGGCGCAGGTGGCAAACCCAACGCGCCGGCCCTGGATAGACGAACCGAAATGCGGCGCCTGTCACGGTCCCACGTATGCGGAAAACTCCAACACGCTCTATCGTAATTCGACGGGACACGGCGGCCTATACTGCGAATCGTGCCACGGCAGCCCCCACGCCATTTTGCCCAGCACGCAAGCCAACGACAACATCCAGAACATTGCCCTGCAAGGCCATGCTGGCACGCTGAGCGATTGCCGGGTGTGCCATGCGCAAACTCCGCCCGGCCGCGGCCCGCATGGGATCATCCAACGGCCGGCTGTCTGCGCACCCGTTGACCTGCTCCGCGACCCTGGTTTTGAGATTAGTCCCCCCAACCCGTACTGGCAAACCAGCAGTAACGTCGGCAGCGCGATCTTGACCGGAAACAGCCAGCCGGCCCCGCATCGCGGCTCTTGGATGGCCCGCCTGGGCGGCGCTGACAATGTGCAAGAAAGCCTCTGGCACACCATGACGGTGCCCAGCGGGATCTCCGGCTTGCGCGTGAGCTACTGGTGGCGCGTGGACTCGACTGACCTGGCGCCCGCGGCTGATACGCTGGCGGTGCAGGTGCGCGCAGCCAACGGCGTGGTTCTGCAGACGCTGGAAACGCTGAGCAATCAAAACGCGGGCGCCGCTTGGACCAAGAGCACGGTCACGCTGACGCAGCCTTACGCCGGGGAGACCATTCAACTGGCATTCGTGGCGCAAACAAACGGCAGCAACCCAACCATCTTCTACGTGGATGATGCGGACATCATGAAGGTCTGCTTGAGCGGCCTCAGCGGCGACGTCACCGGTGATTGCCAGGTCACCGTGACGGATGTGCAGGATACCGCCGCACACTGGACCGTGACGCAGGATGGCGCGTGCTTTGCCAGCCCCTATGATCTGGAGCCAGACGGTCAGATTGATGTGATTGACATCATGCGCGTCGCGGCGCAGTGGCAATAAAGTGAACGTCCGCGGCGCCATCGGCAAGATGACGCCGCGGACGCTCGCAGAATCTCATGTCAGCTCGCGGCCGCCGGTGACGTTGTAGGCCTGGCCGGTGATGAAGCTGGCCTCGTCGGACGCCAGCCACGCGACCAGGTTAGCCACATCGCCAGCGGTTCCCAGCCGGGCCAGGGGAATGCGGGCCACGTTGGCCTTAACCACCTCGTCATAGGGGCGCCCCATGACCTGCGCTTCCAACTGAAAGCCCCACTGCTTGAGCGCCGTGTCAATGTCGCCGGGCAGCACCGCGTTGACCGTGATGCCAAAAGACGCGACTTCCTGGGCCAAGGACTCACTCAGCGCCACGACGGCCGCCTTGCTGGCTGCGTAGGCGCTCATAAAGATTTTGGGTCGCCGCGCGGCCAGCGATGACATGTTGATGATGCGCCCGCCGCGGCCGCCCTGGATCATCGCCGGCAGTACGGCTTTGCAGCACAAAAACGTGCCCGTGGCGTTGATCTCCAACGTGCGGCGCCAGGC
>CAZEPA010000260.1:4060-6397 GCA_964513955.1 uncultured Anaerolineae bacterium
CGGCCCGCGGCCGCGGCGCGCTCCAGGGCCGGCTGCAGTTCATCCAGGCTGGCGACCAGCTCGCCATGACAGCCGAACGCGGCGGCGACCTGGTCGTAGCGGATGTCGGGCGAGAGCTCGGTTTCTACAAACGTCGGCAGTTGCGCCATGAGTTGGGAGGATCGTTCCATGCCCCAGCCGCGATCCACAGCGACGACGACGATGATGGCCGCGCCGTGCCGACGCGCGGTTTCCAGTTCTTGGATGTTGAAGCCGATCGCGCCATCGCCCGAAATCAGATAGACCGCGCGGTCAGGCGCGGCCAGCTTGGCGCCGATGGCGTACGGTAAGCCAGTACCCAGGTGCCCAAACTTGGCGGTGTAGAGATAGCTGCGCGGCCCGTAGATCGGGTGATAGCTGGCGCACCAGAGGCTGGTGTTGCCGCCGTCTTGCACCATGATGCCATCACGCGGGAAGAACTCGCGCACGGTCTTGACCATCTGCCCGGAGTTGACGCCTTGCCGGCCGCTCTGCAGGGCGCGGGCCTGCTGCGCCTGCCACTGCGCCGTGGCCTGGCGATAGCGCGCAAAGCCGTCGTGCAGCGGCCGGGGCGCAGCCTGGGCCTGCACTTGCGCCAGCAGCGTGGCCAGCGCGGCCTGCGCATCGCCCACGATGCCTACATCTACCGGCCGGTTGAGACCAATGGCCGTGGGATCGGCGTCTACCTGGATGAGCGTCGTGCCTTCGACGGGGCCCCACAACGGCGGCTTTCCCCACGCATCCAGCTCGCCCAGGCGCGCGCCCACGACGAGCACGACATCGGCTTCGCCGCGCGCCGCGGCCAGGGCATCCTGGTTGAGGATGTGGATGTACTGCGGGTGATCTTCGGGGACAACGCCGCGCGCGGCCAGGGTGGTGGTCATCACCGCGCTCAGGTGCTCGCCCAGGGCGACGAACGCGGCCGCCGCACCTGACCAGGTAACGCCGCTGCCGGCATGAAGCAGGGGACGCTTGGCGTTGGCAAGCAGCGCGGCGGCCTTTGTCAGCAGCATGGGATCGCCCGGCCCCAAACGTCCGACGCGGTAGCTGTCTGGCGCAAACACCGGTGCATCGGCCTCATCGCCTACGCCGCGCAGCAGGTCTTCGGGGATTTCGATGTAGACGGGGCCAGGCCGCCCACTGGCGGCAATTCGATAGGCCTTGCGCAGCAGCTCTGGCAGACGGCGCCAGTCGCGTAGGCCAGCGGCAAATTTGGTCACAGGACGGTAGAAATCCACGAGGTCGAGCACCTGGAAGGCGCCGCCGCGGTCGGGGTCAATGATGGTGCGCCGCCGCTGGCCGCTGATCGCAATCACCGGGCTGCCCTCCGCGTAGGCGGTGGCGATGCCGGAGACCATGTTGGCCGCGCCAGGGCCGATGCCGCCGATGACGACACCCGGCTCGCCGCGGATGCGCGCCCAGGCTTCGGCCATGTGCGCCGCGGCCGCCTCATGCCGGGCCGATACGAAGCGCATGTCATACGTTGGCAGCTTGGCGAGGAACGAATTGTGACTGCCATCGAGCAGTCCGAAGATCGTGCTGACGCCCTCAGCCTTGAGGCATTTCAGCAGCAATTCTCCGCCGGTCATTTGAGCCATGAATAACAAACCTCCCTATTTGGTACACGGATTAACGCGCAGGTCAGTCGCCCATACGCCCGGCGCACCACGGTGAAATGGTGCGCAGGGCGCCGCAATCCGCCGGATTGCGGTACAGGGCTATTTCCAGGTCAGGCGCTGTGCGCCGCCGCGGTGGCGCGGCCGCGCTCTTCGTTGACAAAACGCAGCACAAAGAGGCCCGCGGCCAGGAACACGGCAATGGACAAGATCGCCATGCGTTGGCCCATCTGCTCCGCGCTGGTCACGGCAACGCCCTGCCGCTCATACCAGAGCGCGGCTTCGGCCGCCAGCCAGCCATAGACGGCCGGCCCAATGAAGGATGAGGTGCGGCCGACAATCGAAAAGAAGCCGTAGAACTCGCCGCTCTGGGCCGGAGGCGTCAGCACGCCAACCATCGTGCGGCTGACGGACTGCACGCCGGCCATGGCGATGCCGGCAAACGCGCCGATGATCAGGAAGCCAGTCTGCGTCTGGTTGAAGTAGAGCCAAATGACAATCAGGATCATCATGAGGATGGACAGCGTCAGCGTGCGTTTGCAGCCGTAGCGGTCGGCCAGGATGCCAAAGATATACGCGCCGACGACGTTGGTGACTTGCACAATGATGACGAAGACGATGAGCATCGTTTGGTTCATGCCGAAGAGGACGGCGCCGATGATGGCGGCAAAGTCGAGCGCCATGATGATGCCGTCATCGTAGA
>CAZEPA010000261.1:0-6393 GCA_964513955.1 uncultured Anaerolineae bacterium
CCTGCTGAGTACGAGTCTGCCTTGGAAGATCTATTCCAGGATGCTCAGAGTCGTTTTCGTTTGGTGTCGGTAGGTCGGGCGATCATTGACGACGCTATTCAACTGACCAACCGACAGAAATTGCGCGGCTACGATGCGATCCATCTGGCCTGCGCTTTGGCTCTCAACCGACCGTTAGTGGACAATGATTTGCCGACTCTGACATTTGTTGCGGCTGACGATAATCTGCTGACCGCTGCCGCAGCTGAAGGCTTGCCCATTGACAACCCGAACCGGCATTCATAAATCCGACTTCGCTAAAGGGATGTCCTGGAACAGGGCCAACAAAATCGGGCCACGATCTACCTGTCAGTTGTGAATTATGGCGAAGTCGTCTATATCACAGAACGTGAACAAGGTCTATCGGCCGTCCAGCATGTGATTCCCGCTATGGACCAGTGGCCTGTGACGCTCGTCGAGGCTGATCGCAAGCTGACCCTGGCGGCTGCGCATGTCAAGGCGCACTATGCCATCTCTTATGCCGATACGTTTGCCGTTGCTTTGGCCCAATCCAGGCAGGCCACGCTGCTCACGGGCGAACCAGAGTTTCGCAAGGTTGAAGACCTGATCACCATTGACTGGCTGGCGCGCAATAAGCCGGAACTTCTGGCGAACTCGCCAGCCAAGCCGAGTTCATCAGCAAATCAACCGGCGAACCATGCAATGTGATGGTGTAAATCGGAGCATGCATCTATTCTGCATTTGTCTAGATGGCCGCGAGGGGGCGCCGTCGTGACTCAAGCCCTGTTGGACGATATTATCGCCATCAGCGATGTCAGCGCCAAGCACTGGCAGCCCTTTGACGCGACCTCGCCCGGCGGCATCCGCTTCGCCGGCTATCTCTGCCGCCAGGAGAGCGACAAACTGGGCATGCTGGCCGTCACCACGCTGGACGGCCAGGCGCGGCTGGAGTTCATCCCGGCCATGCCTAAAATCCACTATCCGTACATTCAAGATCGCGAGGGGCGCTTGCAGGTCAGCATCCCCGTGCCGATCAACATCGTGGATGCGCGCTTCACGGTCAAGCTGGACGGCACGGCCATCATTTTCTACCCGCTGACCGATGCCCAGGGTCAGGTGCTGGAAGTCGTCGCGCGCACGCGCTTGCTGCCGGTGTTGGCGCCCAGCCGCTGGGGCGACTGGCATGGGCTGCTGGCCGATGTCCTGCCCAATCGCGCGCCAGTGGAAGCAGCGGTGCGAGAGCAGCATGTCGTGCTGGCCTTCGAACTGTGGGGCTATCGCAATCCGCACCTGGTGCGCTACGATCAGCCGTTGGCGTTGACGCTGCACACCGCCATCCGTCACCGCAAGCCGATCAGCCATCAGCGCCTGGCCGACCTCGCGCGGCGTCACGGGCTGGCCCTGGCACCCACACTGGAGGTGGCCGCGCCGGACGCCGAGGGGCTGGCTGCGGCCTACCGCCGCTGGCAGGCGCGGTTGGAGGCCGAAAATCAGGCCGCGGGCCAGGATGTGTTCGTGCAGGAGGGCGCGATCCTGATGCTCTCCACGGCCGAAACGGCCACCTATTGGAAATGCAAACCGCCCTCGATCGAAGAGATTCACTGGCAGGCCGATCAGCACATCAGCAAGGAGATCGTGCGCCAGGCGCTGCTCAAGCTGCTTGAAAACGGCTACGACTTTGCCGCTGGCCGCCTCGAGGATGTGCAGACGGCTCTGGAGGGCGATTACGATCCGCAGCAGGTGGCCGCCGAGAGCGAGATGATCAACCGTGTCTACCTGGACTTCGTGATCGAGATCCAGCGTCAGGCGTGGCTGCGCAGCCTGGTGGACAGCTCCGGGCTAGATCCGCACGATCTGCCCGCCCTCATGCGTCACCTCGCCCCCCACTATCCGCGCAAGGAGATGGGCTGGGTCTACGCCACGGTCAAGGCGCTGTACGGCGCGGGCTGAAGGCGCCTTGCCTGGCGGCGCAAGTACGCCCGCGGTGATTGGCCTGTCGCTCGCTAGTCTTTCTGAATCTATATTTCTGCAGTTTGAGGATTGAGCCAACTCATGTTACAATGGCTTTGCCACCGTTACTCGCCCTACGCAGAACTAAGGTCACGCTGCGGTGACGCTGATCGTGCGGATACAACAAGGAGGGTGGCATGTCACCGCAGACCCTCTTGTTCCGCGACCACAAGGAGTCAGAGTCATGAACCTCTCTCGTTTCCATTGGTTGTCGGGTCGCCCCTGGATGCGCATTACCCTCGTTGCCATTCTGCTGGTCAGCGCCCTGGGTGTCTCCGGTGTTGCACCGACGCGCTGGGTTGGCTCAGCCCCGGCCGTCGCCTATGCGGAGAAGATTGATGCCGCGGTGTGGGACGCCCTGTCCACGTCGCCTGACGGCATGGCGCCTGTCTTTATCAAGCTCAGCGAACAGGCCAACTTACAAGAGGCGGCCGCCATCGAGGACTGGACCGCGCGCGGATGGGCTGTCTATTATGCCCTGCGCGGCACGGCCGATCGCACCCAGCCTATCGTTTTGGGTCAACTCACGACGGCCGAAGCGGCGGGCCATGCATCCGCGGTCAAGTCGTTCTGGATTGTCAACATGGTCTCGGCCCTCGCCGATGCCACGGCCCTGCGCACCCTCTCCGCTATGCCTGAAGTCGGCGCCATTCTCCTCAACGGTAAACTGGAAGCCCCGATCGTCCTGCCTGGCGATACCGTCGCCACGCCGGACACCATCGAATGGAACGTGACGAAGATCCGCGCGCCTGAGGTTTGGACGACCTACGGCGTAACCGGCGCCGGCTCGGTGGCCGCGAATGTGGACACGGGCGTGCAGTACAATCATCCCGCCCTGGTCAATCAATATCGCGGCAACCTGGGCGGTGGGGTGTTCAATCACAACTACAACTGGTACAACACAGCCCCCAGCGCGCTCTGCCCTGATCCTAACGTACCGTGCGATGACAATGGTCACGGTACGCACACCATGGGCACGGAAGTTGGCGATGATGGCGGCACCAATCAAGTGGGTGTGGCGCCAGGCGCCAAGTGGATTGCCGCCTACGGCTGCTGCCCTGATAATGCGACGCTGCTAGAGGCGCAGCAATTCATGGTGGCGCCCACCGACCTGGCTGGCAACAATCCCGATCCAAGCAAGCGCCCTGACGCCCTCAATCAATCTTGGGGTGGACCGGGCGGCAGCGAGATTTTCGAGGGCGTGATTGCCGCACTGCGCGCCAGCGGGATTTTCCCCACCTTCTCCGCCGGCAACAGCGGTTCAACGTGTGGAACCCTGGGCTCGCCAGGCGACAACCCGTCGGCCTTCAATGTGGCCGCGACCACTTCGACCGACGCGATTGCCAGTTTCTCCTCCCGTGGCCCCAATCCGTTTACCGGACAGACTGGCCCCAACGTTTCGGCTCCTGGCAATGGGGTACGTTCAACCTATCCGACCAACACCTATGCCAGCCTGAGCGGCACCTCCATGGCTTCGCCGCACGTGGCCGGCGCCGTCGCGCTGCTGATTTCGGTCGAGCCGAAGCTGCGCGGCCGCGTGGCTGAGATCGAAGAATTGCTGCGCAAGACCGCCGTCCAGCTCACCAGCGCACAGACCTGCGGCGGCGTACCCGGCACCCAAATTCCGAACAATGTCTTTGGTTGGGGCCGCATTGATGTCAAGGCCGCGGCTGACATGATCTACCAGGCTGGCTACATCCAGGGCACGGTTACGTCCGGGGCGACGCCCTTGGCGGGCGCCACGGTGACCTACAGCATGTTGGGTAAGACGCTGACAACCAAGACCGACAAGAACGGCAGCTACAAGGTTCTTGCGGGCGCGGGCAGCTGGGCCATGACGGCCAGCGCCTATGGCTACCAGACAGGATCCGCGCCTACGGTGGTGGTTACACAGAACGGCACAACGACGCAGGACTTCAACCTGACGACCCTGGGCAGCTTCACCGTGAGCGGCAACGTCAACTTCGTGCTGGATGGGGGCGGCGCCATTCCAGCCTTGATCCTGGTCAAGAACGAAGCCCTGGCCGCCCCAGTCTTTGCGGACGGCGCCGGCAACTACAGCCTGTTGGTGCCGCCCGGAACCTACACGATCGAAGCGCAGCATCCCGGCTATGTCACCGGATCGCAGAGCGTGGTCGTGAGCGGCAACACGACGGCCAACTTCACGTTGACGCCGCGCGCAAACTATGCGTGTCTGGACAACCGCCAGCCCGGCGGTCCGCTGTATGAATGGATTGATGCGACCGATGGCACCGCGTACCCGCTCGATGATGACGCCAGCTCGGCCGCGATCACGCTGCCTTCGGCGTTCACCTACTTCGGCACTTCGTACACGACGTTCCGCATCAACTCGAACGGCTTCGTCTTCTTCGGTGCGACGAACTACACAACCGCGCACATGTTCCTGCCCTTCGAGGGGCGGCCAAACACTGACGCCATGGCGTTTGGCGAAGACCTGAACCCGGCCCTGGGTGCGCAAGGCACCGTTTACGCCAAGGCCGTGGGCAACCTGTACGTCATCGAGTACTACCAGGTGCAGCACTGGGCGAGCGGCTTCCCGGAGACCTTCGAAATCATCCTGGATCTCACGTCTGGCGCCATTACCTACCAGTACAACACCGTGAGCTGGCCCGATTTCACGACCGTCGGCCTGGAAGACTCCGTGGGGGCGGTCGGGCAGCTCTACTCCTATCGCAACTCGGCTAATCTGGCGGCCGGGCGCGCCGTGCGCTTCACGCCCGCAACCGGTACGGCCGTCAACTGGGGATGCGATCACGCGCTCTCCATCACCATCGCCGACGATAAGGATCCAGTGAATACGAATGAGACAATCACCTACAATATCCACTGGAATAACATCGGCTTTGGCGCTGCGCCTGGCGCGACGCTGACTGCCACGATACCGCCGAACACGACGTTCGTCGCGGCCGACGGCGGCATCACGCCGGTGGCCGGCGTGCTGACCTGGAACCTGGGTAATCTACGACCCAAGTCCGAGGGGGGAGTCTGGTTCAAGGTGCAATCCGTGGCCGGGCCGACTGCGTCCACCACGGCCACCCTGACCGACACCAGCGGCCAGAGCCGTGCGGCGACCGAGACGACCACCATTCGCCAGCCAACCGCCGTACAGTTGGGCACACTGACCACCGGGTCGGCCGCTGTGCAGTGGCCGCTCGTGGCCGGTTTGCTCTTGTTGTTGGCGGCTGGCGCAGCGGCGCTCCGTCGCCGGAGTGTTCGATTGTAACGTCACTAAAGGGAAACGGGCGCCGACCGCCTACCGGCCGTTGACGCCCGTTTCCCTGGGTGGATTAGCCTCTTTTACGCACAGAAAAAGCCCGGGTTCTTCAACAGAACTCGGGCTTTTTGCAGCAGGCGTCATGTAGTTCCATGCAGATCTGCATGACGAGCCTTTCGTTCACGCAAGCAACATAGCCGCCGTTTACAGCGAGGCTTGCGCAGGCTCTGACCAGTCCACGATGTTGAGCCCAGGCACCTGGCGGAAATCACGGCTATTTCGTGTCACCAGTATGGCATCGCTACTCAGCGCAATGGTTGCAATGCGCAAATCCTGGGTGCCGATGCGGATCCTCTGCTGGCGCAGTTGCTCGAACAGAGTCACTGCTGCCGCATCATAGGGCAATACCTTAACAGCCAGATAAAAGGCAATGGTTTCTTGCAGGCGCTCAAAAGCCCGCGCCGCCGCAGCCTCTGCTGTGGCGCGGCGAATGATTGCCAGCCGACCCTGAACTTGTGCCGCAACCGTTACCACCGTCACTGCGCGACTGGCGAGATCAACACGCGCCAGATGGGCGACAACTTGTGGATGCCCGCGCTGCAACAGAGAAACATGGTCGGTATCGAGGACATAGCGCATGGTTAGGCGGATACTGTCTCGCTATCAATGGCTTCGCGAAAGGACTGAATCTCGGACTGAAATAGGTCCCAATCAGGATCTTCCTCCCACATGCCGGCACAACGCAGCCACGGGTCGTCGGACATCTCAGCCAGCGGAGGGGCCTCGACTTGCACGAGCCGGCTATTTGCCTGGATGTGGGCAATGGCAGCACGTACACGCGCCAGCACCTCCGTGTCATCCGTGCCAGACACGACGAGATCTGGCAAGGATAGCACTCGAGCCGTGTAGAGGCTATTAGATTGCCTGGTGAGCAGTACGTTATACAACATGGTAGTCTACCGTTTGTGACATCTCGACTTGAAATGGGTATCGAGATTTTAGCATATACTACTTGAGTAAGCAAGGTTGCTTCTGCAAGTCCGCAAGTTCGTGATCAATCCGATTCTTTCGTGTCTTGGTGACTTTGTGTGAGAATTCATTTCTCGCTGTACCATAATTTTACTGGCAAGATGCCAAACCATGCACTA
>CAZEPA010000262.1:0-6364 GCA_964513955.1 uncultured Anaerolineae bacterium
TGGCAGATTGAAGATTGGCAGATTGAAGATTGGCAGATTGAAGATTGGCAGATTGAAGATTGGCAGATTGGCAGATTGAAGATGAAGGGAGATAAAGAATCAGACGGCGTGGGCGTGAGTTACCAGGCGCCATATGGCCGGGGCAGTCTGACTTTCACGCTGCCATCCGTCGTCGCCAGCTTCGACGTGATCGCCGCGCCTGCGCTTGCGCCGCTGCCTGACCTATCGGCTGCGGTGACATCAGCCCTCGCATCACCCCTCGGCGCCCCGCGGCTGCGTGATCTGGTGACTTCGGCGAGCTCAGTCGAGCCGCGGTCCGATGCCCGAGTCTGCCTGGTATTTACCGATGCCACCCGCACCTGCCCCGATGAGGTGCTGGCGCCGGCCATGCTGGCTGAGCTGGCCGCGGCCGGCATTCCCGATGCCAACATCACCTTGCTTTGCGCCACCGGCCTCCATCGCGCCAGCACGCTGGCTGAGAAGATCGCCAAGCTGGGCGCAGACGTCGTGGCTCGCTACCGCGTGGTGGATCATGATGCGCAGCAGGACGTAGTCAGCCTGGGGCAAACGGAGCATGGCATTCCGCTGACGATCAACCGCCTGGCTGCGGCCGCGGATCTGCTGCTTGCCACCGGCGTGGTGGAGCCGCATCAGTACGCCGGATTCAGCGGCGGCAGCAAGATCGTAGGCGTGGGCATCGCCGGGGAGCGGACGATTGCCTTCACGCACGGGCCGGCCATGCTCGACCAGCCCGGCGCGCGCCTGGGGAATCTGCAGGGCAATCCGTTTCAGGCCGCCGTGCGCGAAGCCGGCCGCCGGGCGCGCCTGCAGTTTGTGCTCAACGTGGTGCTGGATGGAGAAGGGCGGGTGCTGGCCGCAGCGGCGGGCGCTCCCGACGCGGTGCACGATCACTTGGGCGCCGTGGCGCAGGCGGCCAGCGTCGTACACGCGGCGCAGCCCTATGATGTGATCATCGCGGGCGTCGGTTTCCCCAAAGATCAGAACTTTTATCAGGCCAGCCGCGCGGCCACTTATGTGGGATTGGTTGAACGGCCGGCGCTGGCGGCGGGGGGCGTCGTTATTTTGCCCGCGCCTTGCCCGGAGGGCGTTGGCGCGGGCACGGGGGAGCGGCGCTTCGCCGACCTCATGCACGCCGACGCGGATCAGCCGGCGCGACTCTTGGCAGCGCTGCGCGCGCACGGCTTCCCCCCTGGCGCGCAGCGCGCCTTCATGCTGGCCCAACTCCTGGAGCGCTTTCGACTGGTGGTCGTCGGTTGTGAGAACCCCGCAGCGTTGGCGGCCTGCCACGTGCGCACTGCGGTTAGCATCGAAGACGCACTGACCTGGGCGGCCGGCCAGATGGGACGCAGCCTGCGCGTGGCGCTTGTCCCGCATGCACTAACCACGGTGCTGACGCTGGGCTAATCAGCGATTCTCCCGGTCCGGCCTCCTGGCCGGGCGACGTGATCGCACCACGCGCGTTGTCACAACGGAGATGCGACCTACGCGGGAGGCGGTGCAACAGATGCTGGCTTGCTGGCGCGTTTATCCCCGGTTCGCCAGCTCTTAAGCAAACGCCAGCCGAAGAAGACCACGCCGGCAATGCCCAGGATGACCCACGTGAGATCGCCCATGGTAGCACTGATGGCTTCGACGCGGTCGCTGAAGAATTTGCCCAGCAGCACGTAGATCAGAACCCACGTAGTCTCGCCAAGAATGTCCCAAACCAGGAAGGTGGGATACGGAAAGCGCGTGATACCGCACGTGAGGTTGAGCACCGGGCCGAGTGGCGTCAGGAGCCAGCGAGTCAAGAAAACGCTGAGACTGCCCCAGCGTGCAACGGCAGCCGTGGCCTGCGCCATGCGTTCCGCGCCGCCAATTCGGTCCGTCACGCGGACAACAAAGCGCTCCCCACTCCAACGTCCAATGGCATAGCCGAGTTGATCACCGATCACCGCCGCGCTGCTGACCAGGGCCACGATAGCCAGCAGGTTCAGATCGCCCTGCGCCACAAAGGAGCCAACCACAATCAGCAGCAGCGTCACCGGCAGGGGCAGGCCCAGGGCCGCCATGACCGTCACCACAAAAAGGGCAGGAAGGCCATAGGTAGAGAAGGCCAGCAGAAGGGTTTCCGATAGGCTCATGGCGTGGGTCGTGGCTGGCGCCCAAAGAGGCGCTGCAGCAGCGATGGGGGATGCGGTGGTTCGGCGGGCTGCGTCGCGGACGTGGGATTAGCTGCGCGGTAGCTCTTGATGGTCTCGTTAAGAAGGTTGATGAGATCGCCAACCGGCCGTTTTTGCTCAGTCGCCACCGCGCTGAGCGGGCGGCGGTCCGGGCGATCCGGCAGGCCAAGCGCTTCAAACAAAACGGACGGCGGTACGTGATATGAGCGCGCCACATAGACGACGCTCATCCAGGGCTGGATCGTTTCATCCACCAAGGGCCGTGGGGCGTGGCGAAAGGCGCGGGTGGTAAACACCAAGACGATCAGCAACGAAAGCAGGAGACCGAGCATCAGCAAAATTCGAGACCGCACACTCACGGCAGGTCCTCCTTCAGAATCCTGGTCAAGGCAAAAGACCAGGAGTCTATGTCACGGTCAGCCAAAATTCGCGATAGATCGCGGTCAGATCGTCCAGCGAATAATGGGCATTCAGCCCGCTGGGGTTGGGCAAGACCCAGATCTCGGTTGCGCCTATGGACTGCGGCTGGCGCCCCTGCGCGGCTTTGGGCTGGTCAAAAGCGGTACGATAGGCGGTGATGCCGAGCACCGCTAACGCCTTGGGGTGGAATTGCTCGAGCAGGGAGATCAAGCGCTCGCGGCCGGCGCGCAATTCCCCCGTGCTCAACTCCGCAGCCGTCGCGGTGGCCCGCGCCGCCAGGTTGGTAATCCCGCAGCCATAACGCACCAGGGTTTGATCGTCATCTGCAGACAACAGCCGCTCGGTGATTCCAGCGCGCTGGATGGCCGGCCAGAAGCGGTTGCCCGGCCTCGCGAAGTGGTGCCCCGTGTAGGCCGAGTACAGCCCTGGGTTGATACCGCAAAAGAGAACGGTCAGCCCAGGCGCCACAACATCGGGCACGGTTTTGCCGGCCGCAGCTTGCAGCTCGGCCGGGGTCGGGCGTCGCCATGCCGATTGGGCAGAAGCCATCCGTGGGTTCCTCCGTGCGAGAATTAGGCTGCGCGCCTGTTCGCTAGCTCGATGATCTGGATTATATCATATCCAGACTCAAATCCCATAGGCGCGCGGCCGCGGCGGTATCGTAGGAGGCTTTGGTCGAAGCGGCGACCTTGCTATTCGAGAAATACTTGCCGGTTACACCCTCTACGGCCGGCGCCGAAGCCAGGTAGATGCTGGTCTGCGCGCCTTTCTCTGGGGTCAGCGCCACGAGCTTCTGGATGCTCCTCATCAGAATGCTCACCAGACTGCCGTTGTTGTGGCCGAACTTGGTCGCGACAAAGCCAGGATGGAGCGCATTGGCGGTGACGTTGGCGCCGTTGAGCCGCCGCGCCAGCTCGTACGTGAACATCACGTTGGCTAATTTCGAATGGGCATACGGCTTCCAGCCCTGGCCATAGCCCTGCTTGAACTCGACATCGTTCAGGTTGAGGCTGCTGCCCTGGTGTGCGTCGGACGAAACGTTGACGATGCGGCTCGGTGCGCTGGCCTTGAGGATGTCGAGCAGCTCGTTGGTGAGCACGAAATAGTTGAGATGATTGAGTGCCCAGGTCATCTCACGACCTTCGGCAGTTTCTTGTCGTCGGGCAAAATAGCCGCCCGCGTTGTTGACTAGCACATCCAGGTGGTCATAACGGCGCTTGAACTCGGTCGCCACTTGACGCACCTGCTGCACCTGCGACAGGTCGGCGACAAGGAACTCGACGGCTTGATTGCCGGTGGCCTGCCTTATCTCCTGCGCCACGGTCGCGGTCTTCTGCGCATTGCGCCCCACACCGACTACGGTCGCGCCCATGCGCGCCAGCGACATGGCCGTCAGTTTGCCAATCCCATCCGTCGCCCCGGTCACCACGCAGATCTTGTTTTTCACAGGTCCTACTCTTTCCATGATTCGTGTTTTGTTGCGCGCATCTTGCGCGTGCTTCGCTTGATTCGACGATTGCGCCGCCGTTCTCGTCACCGGCTGCTAGACTTCCGAAGTCCTGGAGACTTTGGAAGTCAAGCTCACTGTAACGCCGCGGCTGCCCGCCGGACAATAGCGCATGCGGCGGCGTGATGAGCCGCGTCAACGAGAAGCGCGCAACAATCAGGAGGAGGCGGGGCTATGCATGTGAGCGACATTTTGATGTACGGCCATCTGACCGTGCAGCACACCGTGGAGCAATTCCCGGCCGCTGAAGTGGAAACGACAGGCGCGTGCGGCTACTGGTCGGTCAAGGACCTGGTGGCGCACCTCAGCTCGTTCGAGTTGGCGCTGGTGGACCTTCTCACCCAATTTGTCCACCCTGGCCGCCCCACGCCGCTGCTGGACGCGTTCATTCACCGGGGCGATCAATTCAACGATGAACAGGTGAATCAGCGCCAGGGCCTGAGCTTTGCCGAGGTTTACGCCGAGTACCAGGCCGCGCACGCGCAGGTGCGCGACCTGGCGGCGCAGCTTCCAGTGGATCGTTGGCGTCAGGCCGGCGCGCTGCCCTGGTACGGCGCTGAGTACGACCTGGAAGATTTCATCGTCTACACCTACTACGGTCACAAGCGCGAGCACTGCGGGCAGATCGCCACCTTCAGCGATCGGTTCAAGGGATCGTAAGCCGTCAAGTCCTGATGATCGTCGCCAAAAAATGCAAGTAAATTGACAGACCCATGCGAGCCAGTCGGCCCGATCATGGGTCTGTTGCATTGTCATGACGTGGATAGCGCTGATTTGAGGCAATTCTGTACGGCGTCCCAATCACGCGCTGACAGATGACCCACAACGGTGATAGACGAGACAGGCATGGTGGCCAAAAAGGCGCGAAATGCGGATGGTTGACGGAGGCCGGCCGTGGTCCAATCACGCAACAGGTAATCACTCGGCATCGTGGCGCTTGCTACCTGGGTTGTCAAAACACCGAGAATGACATCGGGGCGCGTCTTATGGTAGAGATCGGTAGACACTACCACGGTCGGGCGGCGCTTGGTACCGGTTGCGCCTGGGAACTCGACAGTCACGATATCGCCAGGTCTTACCATGCGTCATCCTGCCCTGCCCATTCTGATTGCCGGGCGTACACAAGACTGGCTGTGGATAAATCGGTCATGTCCTGATCCGTCCACACGTCGCTCACATCCAACGAGGGTGTGCCAGCATAACGCTCCTGGAGAAAAGCGACGAAATCCCAGACCTCGCTAATCTTTTCCGGTGGTAATGTGAGCAGGGCTTGCATGATTTGCTGGAGTCGATGCCCTGGCGTTGGTTGTGTGGTCAGAGTTTGCATCAGTCACCTCGGACGAACCCGATTCGAAATGTTGTTCGCAGGACAAGTATAGCATTACCGATAGATAGTTGCAAGGAGAGTTATTTGTGGATCGGGCGAGGGAACCTGATGCCCGCGCCAGCGCAACAGGGCGGCGGCATGGGCTTTGCGCAAGACAAAACGATCAGCCTCAGTACGCAATCTTTCCAGCTCAGCCTGCTCACTCGCGGTTATCGTTCCATTGGCGTTCTTGTCCAACAGCTCGTGGTAACGTGACCAGATCTGGTTGAGTTGGGTGCTGCGCGTAATGCGCCACAGGTAGTCATCATCCAGCCGATCCAGTGCCGCCAGGTCGGCCTGAAAAAAGGCCGGCGTATCTTCCCAACTGGGAGGACTTCCCACCTGGAGCGCACGCACTAACACCTCGTCGAGCGGTACGCGCATCGCCAGGGATGCTTGTTTGAGCCGCTCATAAAGGTTCTCCGGTAAATTGACCGTAATGCTTTGCATGACCATAGACAACTCCTCTTATAGACCCGGAATGACCAGCCCGCCGATTGTCAAACGAATGACCAATGTAATGACGTATGGCACGTCGTTTCCGGGCAGAAAAAAGGGCCGTTGTATGACAATTGATTCGACGTTTTGACAAATTAGAACGTTTGTGCTATTCTCCTCTTCAAGGAGGATACGATTATGCTTTTTTCTCAGGTTTTCATTGTGGCTTTTCTGGCCCTGTTTTTGGGTTCGCTGCTATTCCTGTTAACCTCCCGCGGTCGCGCGTGGTTAGGCCGCCTGTTTTTGCGCCTGACGCTCGGCCTCCTGATCCCGCAGATCCTCCAGGAGGTTCTTGAGGGCCTCGTAGAGGCGCTGGCTCGCCTTCTGGTAGTCGTCGATCTTTTCTTGCTGCAGGATCTCCGGGCGTGCACCGAACCGGTTGCGGAGGTT
>CAZEPA010000263.1:0-6360 GCA_964513955.1 uncultured Anaerolineae bacterium
CGATTTCAGCCGTCGGCCAGGCCAGGTTCAGATCGCCGCGGATGTGCTTACTGTTCATCACGCAGTAGGCGCCGCCGTATGACTTGCGCGTGATGACCGTAATCTTGGGCACGGTCGCCTCGCACAGGGCATAGAGCAGCTTGGCGCCGTGGCGAATGATGCCGCCGTGCTCTTGGGACATGCCGGGCATGAAGCCGGGCACATCCTCGAACACCACGATCGGGATGTTGAAGCAGTCGCAGAAGCGCACGAAGCGCGCCGATTTCCACGAAGCGTCAATGTCGAGCACGCCGGCAAGCACCATCGGCTGGTTGGCGATAATGCCAATGGTGCGCCCGCCCAAGCGGGCAAAGCCGATCAAGATGTTGCGGGCAAAGTGCTCATGGACTTCCAGGAAATCCCCATCATCTACGATACGCTGGATGACGTCTTTCATATCGTAGGGCTTGTTGGGATTGTCGGGTATAAGCCCGTCTAGGTCTGGATCCATGCGCAGCGGATCATCGGTCGGGGCGCGCTGCGGCGGATCTTCCAGGTTGTTCTGTGGAAAATAGCCGAGCAGCTTCTGGCTGAGGAACATGGCTTCTTCTTCGCCCTCGGCCACGAAATGCGCCACCCCGCTCTTGTTGGCGTGCACCAGCGCGCCGCCCAGTGTCTCGAAGGTGACATCTTCGTGCGTCACTGTCTTCACCACTTCAGGTCCAGTCACGAACATGTAGCTGGAGTCTTTGACCATGATGATGAAGTCGGTGATGGCAGGTGAGTAGACAGCGCCGCCTGCGCAGGGGCCAAGAATCACAGAGACCTGCGGCAGTACACCGGAAGCCAGGGTATTGCGCAGGAAAATATCGGCGTAGCCGCCCAGGGAGACGACGCCCTCCTGGATGCGGGCGCCGCCAGAGTCGTTGAGGCCAACGACCGGCGCACCATTTTTGAGGGCCATATCCATGACTTTGCAGATTTTCTCGGCATGAGCCTGGGATAGGGAACCGCCAAAAACGGTGAAGTCCTGTGAATAGACAAACGTGAGCCGTCCGTCAATCGTTCCATAGCCCGTCACCACGCCATCGCTGAGGATGCGCTGATCGGCCAGACCAAAATCGGTCGTCCGGTGGGTGACAAACATGTCCAATTCACGGAAGCTCCCCTTGTCGAGCAGGAGTTCCAGGCGCTCACGTGCGGTAAGTCGCCCTTTTTCATGTTGACGGATGATGCGTTCGGCGCCACCCCCCAACTTGGCTTGCTCTCTAAGGTCTCGTAGTTCTTTGATCTTTGGGTCGAGCGTCACTGGGCTGACCTCCACATGAAATTATGATTTGGCGTTCGATGCCTGAAGCACGGGTGCTTTACGTGCAGCCAGGAGGGCTACCCATGCGGATAGCAGCCACGTCATGAGGATCGTGTGCCATTGCATGAGCCATAAAGGTACGCTGGGATAGAAAAACGGGTATTGACCCAGGCCGTAATCAACGAAATCGCTGAGCACAAACCACGCCAGGGCCAGCAGCACATGTCGCCCCTCGGCGCGGAATTGCGTCAATAAGTAAATACCTTGGGCGATCATGCCGATGTGCGCCACGGTCATGACCACACCTTCCAGGGTGAGAGAGGCGCCCAAACCCCAGTAGGCTAACCAGAACGTCACCGTCCATACGCCGTATTTGATGAGCCCGATGGCGGCGATGGTGTAGAACCAGTTCCACGCCTTGCGGCGGCGCAGGCCGAAAAAGGCAATCACAAAGAGAAAGGCAAACAGCGGGCAATCGGGAATGAAGATCCAGAGAAGAGGCGATGGCGCGCCCATCCCATCCTTGCCATACAGGAAATGCGGGCCATACCAGTAGAGTGTGCCCACAACGAAACCAATCAGGTTTAGGATAATGATCGTCCAGGCAATGTCTCGGCGCTGAAACAGATCGAAAATCTGTCGCACAGGACGATTGACATTCAACATGACAGTTAGGCCCTCATCTGCAATCTTAAATCTTAAATCTTCAATTTTCAGTCTCGCCCAGCAGTCGAATCGGCACGCCGCCTACGATCGCGCCGGGCGCAACGTCCTTGTTCACCAGGCTCATCGCGGAGACGACCGCGCCATCGCCAATGACGACGCCGGGAAGAATCGTGCAGTTAGCGCCGATAACCACATCACGCCCGATGACCACCGGCCCTTTGCGCCACTGCCGGCGCAGGTACTCATGCGCCAGGATTACGGTGTTATAGCCGATAATCGAGTTGGCGCCGATAGAAATTTCTTCGGGGAAGAAAACATCGAGCACAACCGCCAGAGCCACCGAGGCGTCCTTCCCCACGGACACACCCACCGCCTGGTACATGCGCCGCTTGACATTCAACCACGGCACATAGCGCGCTGTGTAGATCACCAGCCAATTGCGCACCACTCGCCACAAAGGTACCGTGCGATACAGATGCTGCAACGTATTCCGTTCGTCGGGCGACGGTCGAATTTGCAGACGATCCTGGCGCCTATTGCCCGGCTCCGCCACGCCTTATCCGATCTCCACAACCAACTTGCCAAAGTGCTGGTCGGTCATCATGCGTTCCAGCGCCTGGGGATACTCGCGCAGGGGGAAAACGTCATCCACCGCCACCTTGATTTTGCCATCGAAGATCAAGGTCATGACCTTGATGAAATCAGCCTGGCTGCCCATCGTCGAGCCGATGATGTGCAGCTGGCGGGCAAAGACGATGTTGATGGGCGTCACGGCATTATAACCGGCCGTCCCGCCCACCGTCAACAGGCGGCCGCCGGCCCCCAGGCTGCGCAGGCTGTTGAGCCAGGTTGGCTCGCCCACATTGTCCACCACCACGTTGACCCCGCGCTTGTTGGTTTTGGCCCACACCGCCTTGCCCCAGTTGGGCTGCGCGCTGCGGTCAACCACCCAATCGGCGCCCAGGGCCAGCGCGGCCTGCGCTTTGCCGGCGTCGCCGGCGACGACATAGACGTTGGCGCCGGCGAATTTTGCCAATTGAATCGCCGCGGTATTCACTCCGCCACCCGCGCCGACGATCAAAACCGTTTCGCCAGGCCGCAGCTGACCTTTCGTGAACAGCATCCGCCAGGCGGTGACATAGACGACCGGGGCGGCCGCCGCGGCCAGCATATCAGCATGATCCGGTATCGCCAGCAGATTGCGCGCCGGCACGCGGATGAACTCCGCGTAGTTGCCAGGGGCATGTTCGCCTAGCATGGCAAACTCGTCGCAGTAAGGATGGTCGCCGGCCACACAGTGCGCGCACTTGCCGCACCACAAAGTCGGGTTGTACGTCACGCGTTGGCCCACCTGCCAGCCATCGACGCGTTCACCGACAGCCGCAATCGTACCTGCGCCGTCTGAACCAAGAATGTGCGGCATTTTGAGCTGCAGGCCGGGCCAACCTTTGCGTACGAAATTGTCGAGCCGGTTGAGCGCGGCATACTGCACGCGTACCAAGACATCGTCAGCCCCGATCTCTGGCACGGCAATATCCTCGCGGAGTTGGATTACCTCCGGGCCGCCATGCTCGAAGAAAACAACCGCTTTCATCGTGTCACCCATACCGCTTAACGCAGCCCTAGTTCCTGGCGCGCAATCACCAGCCGTTGCACCTCGCTCGTGCCTTCGTAAATCTCGGTGATCTTGGCGTCGCGGAAATAACGCTCAAGCGGCAGTTCCTTGCTATACCCCATACCGCCGTGAATTTGAATGGCCTGGTGCGTGACGAACATGGCTGTCTCACTGGCGTGCAGCTTGGCTATCGCAGCTTCGAGCGTGTAACGCCCGCCGGTGTCCTTGGTCGCCATCTTCGCCAACGCCGCGTTGTAGATGAGCAGGCGGCTGGCTTCGATGCGGGTCTTCATGTCGGCGATTTTCCATTGGATTCCCTGGAATTCGCCGATCGCGCGGCCAAAGGCGTGGCGCTCCTGCGCATAGAGCACGCTGGCCTCGTACGCGGCTTCGGCAACGCCGAGCGCCTGTGAAGCAATGCCGATGCGGCCCGCATCGAGTACCGTCATGGCGATCTTGAAGCCCTGGCCCGGTTGCCCGATCATGTTTTCGGTCGGACACTGATAGTCCTCGAAGATCAACTCCGACGTGGCGCTGGCGCGAATGCCCAATTTGGGTTCCACTTTGCCTCTAATAAAACCCGGGCGGTCAGTTTCAATCGCAAACGCAGAAATGCCATTGTGTCGTTTCTCTGGCTCCGTCATGGTGAAGAGGACCACGTAATCGGCCACAGGCCCGCTCGTGACCCACGATTTCCGGCCATTGATGGTGTAAAAGCGGCCATCCGCGCTGCGCACCGCGCGACTGCTCATGCTGCCCGCATCGGAACCGGACATCGGCTCGGTCAGCGAATAGGCGCCAATGGCTTGCCCGCTGGCAATGGGCATGAGGAATTTTTGTTTCTGCGCCTCGGTGCCAAATTTGAGCAAGCCGTGGCAGTAAAGGGAGTTGTTGACCGAGAGGATGGTGCTGGTGGCGACGTCGGCCTTGGCCACTTCTTCAATCGCCAACACATAGGCCAGGGTGTCTAGCCCGGCGCCGCCGTATTCTTCGGGCACCTCGATTCCCATCAGGCCCAAGGCGCCCATCTTCTTGACAATCTCAAAGGGGAACTCGCCAGTTTCATCGAAGTGGGCCGCCACAGGCGCAATTTCTTTCTGCGCAAAGTCGCGCGCCACATCCCGAATCATCCGTTGCTCGTCATTGAGCCTTAAGTCCATCTATGACCTCCATGCGTGCGGGCCACAGAGTAGCCCGTGACCCGTTCGTATTGGCAACCTGCGGAAGGCTTGCAGGCGAATGAACGACCACCGTCCCTGACTCACATCGCGTGAACTAACCGCCCGTGATCACAACCCCTAACACGGCCCACAGCATCCCGCAGCCCAAGAAGACGCCTAGCAGCACTGGGATAGCCACCAGGGTGGCGATGAGGTTACCGACCAGCCCGCCAGAGGCGCGTGATAAAACAAACGCCAGGCCTAGACTGAGTATGAGCGTGAGGACGCCGGCCAGAAGTTGAGCAACCCCGGGTGTTGTTTCCAGCAGGGCTGCAAGCAAATACAAAACAGCGGCGCCAACGATCAAACCACAACCGGCGCTTAACAGGGCAATGCCTAATCGTTTCAAACCGATCTTCCTCTCGCACGATCGTTAGGTAGTTTCATTTTACACTATCTGAGGCAAAATCACAAGGTGAATTGACGAAAAAAGGTAATACTTGTCGCCTCGCAGCGTCAGGGGATCGCCGATGGGTTTAGAACCGCCATCAGGCGATCATAAGTCACCTGCAGGGCTTCGGGGATCACGCGCGTACCCCCCGTGACGGTCATGTAATTCGTATCAGCGCCCCATCGCGGCACGATATGCATATGGATGTGCTCAGCCACGCCTGCGCCAGCCACTGCTCCCAGGTTGATGCCCAGGTTGAAACCGTGCGGCTTGAGCGCCTCGCGCAGCGCAGCCAACGCCTGGTTGGCAATCAACATCATCTCCGTCAGCGTCTCCGCCGGCAAATCCTCCAAGCTGGGCTTGTGAATATACGGTGCGATAAGCAAGTGCCCGTTATTGTAAGGATACAGGTTCATCATCAGATAGTTGTGGCGCCCGCGCAGCAGAATCAGCTCGTCTCGGTCCTGGGCGCCGGCCGCTTTGTCACAAAAGACGCAGCCAATCACCGGTTGCTGGGAATGACTTCGAACGTAGCTCATGCGCCAGGGTGCCCACAGGATTGACATAGTCGCTACCTTTGTCGGATGATAAGTTGAAGCGATTGGGTACCCTTTCAGTGTACCAGATGTGCCGCGCAGCGTCAATTTGGCCGCGTGAGACTTCCAGACCACCTTGTCGCTTGCCAAATGCGGGCTTTCTCTGTGACGCCTGCCCGGCAGTCTCAATATCTTGCGGCGTTTGCGGAAGCTACCTTCCTTGACCTGGACCCGCAATCGGTGTATCGTATGCGCATGACCATTCGCTCGTACGTAGATCACGACGATTTGACCAATGCCTTGACCACAGGTCATGGAGTGGCGCTGACCACGCGCTTTCTGGGCCATCCGCTGCGCTATGTGCCCGTGACTGCTTCCACCCAACCGGCGGTGCACCTTGCCGCGCAAGAAGGCGCCCACGAAGGGCTTGTGGTGTTGACCGATGAACAAACCGCGGGCAAGGGGCGTTTGGGGCGCACGTGGCAGGCCCCGTTTGGTTCCAGCCTCCTCCTTTCGATGCTCTTCCGACCCAATCTCCATCCCCAGCAGGGCGGCCGCTTGACCATGTGCGTTGGCCTGGGCGCTGCCGCGGCCGTCGAAGAGATGACCGGGCTGTCCATCCAGTTGAAATGGCCGAACGATCT
>CAZEPA010000264.1:0-6338 GCA_964513955.1 uncultured Anaerolineae bacterium
CGACCTGAGATGTCCACGCGCCGCCAGGCTCTCCTCAGCGCGTACTGGTTTGCGGTCAGCGCGCATTGGACCGCCATCCTGGTGGTGCTGCTGCCCGCGCAGTCACAGCTTCTAGGCGGCGATGCCTTCAAAGGACGCACCCTGGGCCTTGTGCTGCTGGCCGGCGCGCTCGTCTCTATGGTGGTTGCACCGATCTTCGGCGCCATCTCCGACCGCCTGCGCTCACGCCTGGGACGGCGTCGCCCCTTCCTGATCATCGGCACGCTTGGCAACATGATCGCGCTGCTTGGACTGGCCTACCTGGCGCGGCCGCAGACCCTGGGCTTCTACATCCTGGCCTTCATGGCCGTTGAATTCTTTAACAACCTTGCCACCGCCCCCTACTCCGCGCTGATTCCTGACGTCGTGCCGGCTGCGCAGCGCGGCTCGGCCTCCGGTTGGCTGGGCCTGATGACCATGCTGGGCAATTTCCTCGGCGGCATCATGGGCCTGCTGCTGGGCAGCATTGGCGGCATCACCGGCGCGTACTGGCTCCTCGCGGCCATCATGTTGATCGGCATGCTCATCACCGTTCTCAGCGTGAACGAACCGGAGCCGCCGCCGCTGCCGCCTTTCGCCTGGCGCCCCTTCCTGCGCGGGCTGTTCGATCCGTTCAAGTCACGGGATTTCACCTGGGTCTTTTGGACCCGCTTTCTGATGGTCATGGGCACGTTCATCGTGCAGGAGTTCCTGGTCTACTACCTGGATGACGTGGTCGGCGCGCCCTTCACGATCTTGGGCCTGAGCATGGGCCAGGCGGCGCAGGCCGTGTCGTTCGTAATCCTGGCCCTGCTCGTCGGCGCCCTGCTCAGCAGCCTGGCCGCTGGCGTGGTGTCTGATCGCTTCGGCCGCAAGAAGATTGTCTACCTCTCTGGCGCGCTGCAGGGCCTGGTGGTGCTGGTCTTCTTGTTTACCCATTCCTATTCGCTGGCCGTCGTCATGGGCGTCGTTTTTGGCCTGGGCTACGGCGCGTACATTAGTGTGGACTGGGCGCTTGCTACCGATGTGCTGCCCAGCATGGATGACTACGCCCGCGACATGGGCGTCTGGCACGTGGCGCTGACGCTGCCTCAGGTCATCGGCACGCCGGTCGCCGGCTTTCTGCTCGACCTGGGCCAGGGCTACGGGCCACGCGTGGGCCTTCCCACCCTGGGCTACAGCTTGATCTTCAGCCTGGCCCTCATCTTCTTCATCTTCGGTACGGTCTTTGTCAGCCGCATCAAGGGAGCCAGGTAAGGCGAATTGATAATGTATTACGCGGACAACGGACAGGCCCTGGCCGTTCAATCAACAGGGCAACAAACAGAATCGCATGGAGAAAACGCATGAATCAGTACAAACTCGATCCAGACAAGGCCATTAAACTCAAAGATGTTGACCCTGACGACACCGGGGACATCAAGCAAAAGGCCGATATACGAGACAAACTTGAGAAAGATCTCGCACGTATCCGCGTCTTACAGGAGGCGCTGTATGCAGAGCACAAGCGATCGCTTCTGATCGTGCTCCAAGCGATGGACACGGGCGGCAAGGATGGCACGATCGAGCACGTATGCGGCGCGATGAACCCGCAGGGCGTGCTCGTCACCCCCTTCAAGGTGCCGAGCGCTGAGGAGATGGCGCACGATTACCTGTGGCGCGTGCACAAGCAAACCCCGGGCAAAGGCATGATCGGCGTTTTCAATCGTTCGCACTACGAGGAGGTGCTCGTGGTGCGCGTGCATGATCTGGTGCCCAAGGAGGTCTGGAGCAAGCGTTATGAGCAGATCAATCACTTCGAGACGCTCCTGACCGACAACGGCACCGTCATTCTCAAGTTCTTCCTGCACATTTCCAAAGCGGAGCAGAAGGAGCGCCTGCTCGACCGTCTCAACACCCCAGACAAGCGCTGGAAGTTTGCCCTGGGCGATCTCAAAGAGCGAGCCTTGTGGGATCAATACCAGGAGGCTTATCAAGACGCGCTCAACAAGTGCACCACGGCCGCGGCGCCCTGGTATGTGATTCCCGCCAACAAAAAGTGGTATCGCAACTACGTCGTGGCGCGTATCATTCGCCAAACGCTGGAAGAGATGGACCCGCAGTATCCGCAGCCGACGGAGGACTTGAGCCACGTCGTGATTGAGGACTAGGAATTACGAATGGCCATGCAGATTGCCGACATTCTTGAGAAGACAGAGGCCAGCCGTGAGCAGCTAGACCTGGCGCTGGATGGATTAAGTCCGGAGCAGATGGGTATGCCTGGCGTCATGGGCGTCTGGTCCGTCAAGGACATCCTGGCCCACATCGCGGTCTGGCAATCGCGCCTGGTGCGGTTGCTCTTCCAACTGGCACGCCAGCAAAAGCCCCAGTGGGACATGCGCGACGTGGACGGCATCAACGCGCAGATCTACGCCCAACAAAAAGACCGGCCGCTGGACCTGGTGTTGGAAGATATGGAAGGCGTTTTCGAGCAGGTCTGCCTGCGCCTGGAAGCGCTGCGCGAGGCAGACCTGGTGCGTCGCGTCGGCAATGCCACCCTGGCCGAGATTATCGCCGCCAACACGTACGAACATGATGATGAACACGCAGCGCAGATCGCCGCCTGGCGCAGCCAACTGCCGCCCGCCGCCGCATGATTCTCGCTGCGCTGCCGCCTATCATTTCCGCCAGCCGCTTCGTGTCCATTGACCCGGAGCGGCTGGCGGAGATCAGTCTCAGCCTCACGCGTGACGCCTTGCGCCTGCCGACCTGGGACGAGCCGTTCTTCAACCGGAGACGCGCCGCAGGCGACCTGGCTGAATTCATTCTGTTGTTCAACGCCATCAATTTCTGCTACTGGGGCGACCCGAAGTGGGTCTGGGTCAAAAACGACAAGGGCGGTTCGTTTGGCGTCCTGGCCGCGCTCAGCCAGGCCCTGGATGACGGCCTTCCCCTGCTCGACGCGTCCTACCTGGCGCAGATCACCGCAGCGCAGCTGGGCGTTATCCTGACCGGCAGGCACGGCGTTTCCCTGCCGCTGTTGGGCGAGCGGGCCGCTATCCTGCGTGCGGTAGGTGCGACCTTGCAGCGCGGGTTTGGCGGTCGTTTTGCGCATGTCCTGACCGCGGCTGGCGGCGACGCGCCAGGCCTGGTGGAACTGCTCACCACGCGCTTTCCCTCCTTCGATGACCATGCCTGGTACAACGGCCAGCGCGTCGAGTTTCATAAGCGCGCCCAGTTAGCCCCGGCCATGATCTACGCGGCGTATCGTGGGCAAGGCCCCGGTCAGCTACGCCGCGTGGATCAACTGACGGTCTTTGCCGACTACAAGCTGCCCCAGACCCTGCGCGCCCTGGGCGTCCTGCGCTACGCGCCGGTCCTGGCCGCCGTTGTGGACAGCCAGCGCCTCATTCCGGCCAACAGCCAGGAAGAGATTGAGATTCGCGCTCACACGATCTGGGCCGCTGAACTGCTGCGCCAGGCGCTGCGGCCGCGCTTTTCTGACATCCACGCGCTGCACCTGGACTATTGGTTGTGGACCGCCAGCAAACAACTGCCGCCGACGGCGCCGCCCCATCACCGCACCCTTTCTGTTTTCTACTGAGCCAGCGCCCTGGGTTTGTTCTGACACAGGGACTGAGCAGGAGCATCGAGGACATGAACCAACAGACGATTGATGCTTTCTGGCGAGCGTATCAGACCACCCTGCCGGCCGACGCGCCCGCCCAGAACGCAACCTATGTTGCCGAGTCGTTCGGCGATAATCCTGATCTGGCCAACGAGCTGGCCGCGCTAGTGCTGACCGGCGCGAAGACGGCTACTTGCTCGGCGCTGTGGGAGTGGGAGGCAGCCAATGATCCCCTGCCGCAGGTCGGACTGCACACCGTTGTGCTCGACGCGCACGGCGCGCCGCTGTGTATCACCGAAACCACCCAGGTCTTCATCTGTTCGTACGATCAGGTAGACGCTCGGTTTGCCTGGGAAGAGGGCGAGGGCGACCGCTCCCTGGCTTATTGGCGTGACGCGCATCAGCACTTCTTCGCGCGCACGCTGCCGCACATCGGCCGCACGTTTGTGCCCGACATGCCGCTCGTGTGCGAACGGTTTCGGTTGGTCTATCGCTTTTTGACCCCAGATTCGTCCACGCCCGCATAACGTTCGCTGCTGCGCGAAAATCGCCGCGGCCTCGTCGTTAGGGGCATCAAGCCAGCTTCCCCGATCTTCGTTGTTTTCCTAAGCGTTTCATCGCCAACGTCCTGACTTGCGCTGCTCAGCCAGCAGAAGGGATTTCATATGTTGCGCGCGCCCCGGTTATCCCTGCTCATGGTTTTTGCCATGATCGCCACACACAGCCTGCCAGCGGCATCGCGCCAGCTTGCACCCGCGCCCCAGTTGCAGACGGTGGTTATCAACGAGATTGCCTGGGGAGGCACCGCGGCCTCCGCGGCAGACGAGTGGATGGAGCTTTTCAACCCCGGCGATGCGGCGCAGAGCCTCGACGGCTGGACGCTGACGACAGGCGATGGCCGCATCGCTATTACCCTGGGGGGCGCCCTCGCAAGCCGCAGTTTTTACCTCCTCGAACGCACGGACGACAGCACCGTCAGCGATATCCCAGCCGACCGCATCTACACCGGTGATCTGCTCAACAGCGGCGCTGCGCTCTTTTTGCGTGACCCAGACGGCAACCTGGTTGACTCCGCGAACGGCAACGGCGGCGCGTGGCCGGCCGGCTCTGGTTCTCCTGGCTATTTCTCGATGGAGCGTGTGGATCCCGCAGCCCCTGACAGCGATGGCAACTGGGCGGCCAACAACGGCGTCATCCGCAATGGTCAGGACGCCAACGGCAACCCGTTGAACGGCACGCCCCGCCAACCTAACTCCGCCTATCAGCCGACGCCTACCGCCACGCCAACTCCCAGCGCAACGGCAGCGCCATCGCCCACAGTGACCCATACCCCAACCGTCACGCCAACGGCAGCGGCCACGCCTACCAACACACCGCAAGCAACCGAGACCAGCACGGCCACGCCGGGCGTCACCGACACGCCCACGCCCACCTCGACGCCGGGCGTCACCGACACTCCGACGCCCACCCCGGGCGTCACCGACACGCCGACGGCCACGCCGACCGACACGAGCACGCCGCCGCCGAGCCACAGCATCGTGATCAATGAAGTGGAGTACGACACGGTGCAGGCGGGCAGCGACACTGATTACGAATGGTTCGAGTTGTACAACACAACCGAGACTGCCCTGAACCTGAGCGGCTGGCGCATCGGAGACAACAGCAGCCAGGATGTGATTCCGGATGTGACGATTGCGGCGCATGGTTTTGTCATCGTGGCAGCGAGTACGCTGTTCTACGTGAACTATCCCACCGTGCCTGCGCCGGTGGTCATCCTGAACAGTCCCATCGGCAACGGCCTGGGCAACAGCGGGGATCGTCTCACGCTCGCCGATCCTGGCGGTCTGACCGTGGACGGACTTTCCTGGGGAACCGATGTCACGGTGCTCAACCCCTCGGTGCCTGTAGTGCCTGCGGGGCATTCGAGCGAGCGCATCAGCGCGGGCTACGACACCGACACCGCGGCGGATTGGGCGAACCGCTTCCCGCCCGCGCCTGGCTGGGATGGCGGCGCGGTCACCCCAACCGCCACCCTGACCCCAACGCCCTTGCCTGGCACAGATACGGCAACGCCCACCGCGACGGCGACGGCAACGGCGCTTCCGGCCATTTCACTCAATGAGGTGCTGCCTGCGCCGTTTGCGATTGACTGGAATGGAGATGGCGTGCCTGATCAGAACGATGAGTGGATCGAACTGTACAATGCCGGCGATTCTCCGGTCAATCTGGAAGGCTGGCAGTTGGACGACCTGGCGACTGGCGGCACGTTGCCCTATACCATCCCAGCTGGACGCGTCCTGACGCCTCACGGATTCGCCTTGTTTTTCCGCAGCGAAACAGGCGTCGCGCTCAACAACACGGGCAACGAACAGGTGCGCCTGCTGGCGCCGGGCGGCGTCCAAGTTGAGGACTTCTGGTTTGCTAATCCCGATGTAGACTGGTCCTATAGCAAAGTCGTGGATGGCGGCTCCGTGTGGACTGACACCTATCCGCCCTCACCAGGCGCACCGAATCAAGCCGCGACGCCCACCCCGACGGCGACGCCGACGCTCACGCCCACCAGCGGCCCGACGCCCACGGCGACATTGACGCCGGCGCCGATTGCGCCGCGGGCGGTGGTCATCAATGAAGTCGCGTGGGGCGGTACGGCGGCCAGCAGCAGCGACGAGTGGCTGGAGTTGTTCAATCCGGGCAGCGCGGCCATCAGCCTGGA
>CAZEPA010000265.1:0-6328 GCA_964513955.1 uncultured Anaerolineae bacterium
GCATGTGCACGCGGGTACAGGCCATGGGGACGCCAGGGCATAGCGTTTCACAGGCGCCGGCGAGATGGTCACATTGGCGGCCGGCCTGGTGCTGCGTTTGCACGCGCGGGCGGCCGCAGTTTGACATCCATTCTCATTTGTGTAATAATTACACTTGATACAGCAGCGAATCAAACGTTGTTGTTGGCCGCTCGTTCGCCGTTGCGACATTGGTTGCAATGACATGGTCAGGTAGGACGTTCAGCATTCTGAACACCGTGGTGGCTCGATGTCACCGTTGACCAGCGTACGAGCTTTCTAGAGGTTTTATGGACGTTTGCTCTACGAAGCGGGTATGTGACGCAGGAAACAGCGTAGTAGAATACGACCGGTCAGGTAGGCTGGGCGGCTGAGGCGCGTCTTCTCAATTCATCGAGTGATTCAGAAGACATCGTCTCCACCACCGGCCCGCAGCCATTCAGATGCGGGCTTCTTTCTGCCCTCTGCACGATCCTACGAACGCTGGTCCGTCCTTTGTGGACGGCGCCTCTTGCGCCAACCAAGCCCGCTCACATCAGGTAACTGTATACTTTCTTGCCGCGCACGCGCCTGCCTGGCGCGCCGCGGAGTAACGCTGGGTGCGTGAATCATCTGCCTGGCGTTTTGTGTGTCTGCGCGCGGGTGAGCCGCACGCATCATTTTGGGCAGCGGTTGGCTGCACAGACATCGCACAGATCTAGGAGGGCACTAGTCCAGTTGCAGACGTTTGCTTCTTTTATGCAGTCCCGGTTCCATCGGTCGCCGGAAGGTCACTTGACCGATTTCATGTCCCGTCAGCAGGGCCACCTGATGCTCGGTGGTCGTGTTGACTTGAATGTCCTCGCGGCCCGCTATGGCACCCCGTTAGAACTGGCGTACCTGCCGCAAATCACGCGCCAGGTGCACGCCATGATGGGATGGGCGGCCCAGGCCGCGCGCACGACGGATTACGCGGGGACGTTCTTGTACGCGTACGCAACGAAGGCTAATTTTGCCGCCGACGTCGTACGCACAGCCCTGGAGGCCGGCGCTCACTACGAAACGTCGGCGGCTGCGGACGTGGAGATTGCCCATCATCTCTGGAAGCAAGGCATTCTCAAAGCAGACCGCTTTTTGATCTGCAATGGCTCAAAAGAAGCACATTACACGGACGCCATTCTGCGTCTGCGACGCGCCGGTTTTTCGCAGGTGATCTCTGTTCTCGATGATCTGGAAGAGTTCGCTGCGCTGCGCGCCTGCCCCCTGCCCATGCAGTTTGGACTGCGTGAGCGCGAGGCCGGCAACCGTGACGGCTCTCATCCGGGAAACGATCGTTTTGGGCTGACTGCAGCCGAAATGGACGCGATCACCGCTGGAGTGGCCGGCACGCCTCATGCCGTGGTGATGTACCATGCCATGATTGGCAGCCAGGTTGAGAATGCCGAGCATTTTCTGACCACCCTGCGCGCTTCAATTCGCAACTACTGCGAGCTGCGCCAGCGCGTGCCGACGCTGCGGTTTTTCAACTATGGGGGCGGTACACCCACCTCTGGCTACCGGCTCGATTTCGAGTTCGACTACACGGGCTTTTTGACCCTGCTCATGGAAGAAATGCGCGCCCTGTGCGCCGAGTACAGCGTGCCGATGCCTGACCTGGTGGGTGAATTTGGTCGCTACACCGTCGCGAACCACAGTCTCTTTCTGTTCGACGTGGGACAGGTCAAGGCCGGAAGTGAAGGCCAGCCCGACTGGTATCTGATCAATGGCAGCTTGATGGTTTCGGCGCCTGACAGCGTGCTTGTCCCAGACCAGCGCTTCATCATCTTGCCGCTGGAGGGATGGGATCGCCCTGTGCGCGCCGTGAGGCTGGGCAGCCGGCGCACGTGCGATTCGGACGATGTCTATCCGAGGCCGGGCAATACGCCGCTGATGCTGCCCGACTCTGGCGTCGGCACGGTGATTGCGGTTTGCGGCATTGGCGCGTACCAACAGATGATCTCCGGCCGCGGCGGTGCGCATCACTGCCTCAGCCCGGAGCCGCGACGTATCATTTTTGAGGAGAAAGAGGGGCGTCTGGTGCAGCGCGTGGAAGCCGCACAGTCTCAGGCCGACATGATGCGCCTGATCGGCTATCAGCCGGCGCGACAGCCAGCACCCGTTCTGCCTGTGCACCCGCCGATGTGGGCGCCGCAGCCTGCCAGCCGCCGGGCCAAGACTCTGCGCCTGCGCCAGCGCCCCGTCATCGCGCAGGCAGGCATCCCGACCTGACTGCGCGCTATCACCCTGCCGCTGTGCAGGGATCAGAATGTTGCCAAGAACCAGCCACACGGCTGGTTCTTTTCTATTCGTCCCAATAGCTTAGATCGGCGCGCTGCGCTGCCCACATCTCGGTGAACATGGCGTCAATGTCGGCCGGCGCGCAGACTGCGGCGGTCAGGGGATCCAGCTGCAAGGCATAGCGCGCCGCTTGAAGATTACGCGCCAGCAGCGCTTCGACGACTAACTCATGCACCGCCATATGCGCTCGATTCAGTGCAGCCAATTGCGGCGGTAGCGGCCCAAAGTGCGTGGCGGTCAGTCCATGGCGATCCACCAGCACAGGCGCCTCGACGCAGCCATCGGGCAGGTTGTCAATCAGCCACTGGTTACGCACGTTACCGTAGATGACCGTCGGTCGGTCGAACTGGTGCGCCTCGATGATATCGGCCGCGTATTCCTCGCTGCGGGTCAGGCTGATTTCAGCCTGACCCGCCAATAACGCGCGAATGGTTTCATCGTTCGCCTGGCGCCAGCGCGGCCAGTTGTTGGCATAAAAGCCGGTTTCGCCTCGATAGCCAGCCCGGCAGTAGCGTTCGATCAACTCAGGTCGCTTGCGGAAATAAGGCACATATTCCGAGAAATGCCCGCTCGACTCGGTGACGAAAGCGCCCAAATAGCGCGCCATCTCGAAGCGAATGGGATCGCTGTCATAAATCTCTGGGTCGCGCGCTCGTTCGAGCAGACGTGGATACTGATCAACGCCGTTGTGCTCTAGCACGGTAAACCAGGCGTTGTGGTTGATGCCCGCGCAGCGCCAGTAGAGCTCAGCATAAGGCACGTCCAGATAGTCTGCCAGTTGGCGGGACGTGCCCTGGACGGAGTGGCAAAGCCCCACCACCGGCAGCCGAGTTGTCTTGAGCGCGGCCAGAGTCAGGATGGACATTGGGTTCGTGTAGTTTAGAATGATCGCGCGCGGGCTAAGCCGTTCAATGTCGCGCACGATGTCCAGCCAGGTTGGGCCAGTGCGCAGGGCCTTGAAGATACCGCCCGGCCCAATCGTGTCGCCAATGCACTGATTGACGCCATACTTGAACGGAATATCGAAATCGTGGCGTACATTGGCCAGCCCGGCCACTTCGATCGTATTGATCGCATAGTCACAATCGTGCAAGACGCGCGTGCGGTCCATGCTGGCTTCGATGCGCCACCGTTTTTGACTGAGCGCAATCAGCCGCTCGCCAATTTGCTGCGCCAATTCCAGCCGCTGGCTGTCAATATCCACCAAGGCGAAGACGCCTTCCTGCAGCGCAGGAATGGCCAGGATGTCGGTCATCAGTTGGCGGGCGAAAACGGTGCTGCCGGCGCCGATGATGGCAATCTTTACTGGCCGCGGTTGGCCGCGGGGCGGCATTTCGCCTCCAGCTTCTGTTCGCTCCTGACGCCAGGCGGGTATGTCAGCAGCGGCGGCTGGAGTCGCAGGAATGGCGGCTGCGGCCCCCGCGGCGTCATCAATCGGTATGTCCACGCTCCCCACCTCGGCCGTGGTGACGCGCAGCTCCAGCCGATGTTTCTGGCCGACCGCCAGCGGTTTACCGGCGATGCGGACGCGCACCTCGATGCCCTTGCCCAACTGGAGAGGCGCCTGCGCCTGGATGGCGGTCGCCGGCCGCTCGCGGCCATCTTGTCCGCTCACGAAAATCGAGTTTGCGCCATACGCGTCAGCGTCGGCCGTCAATTGGGGCAGGCCAATCACGGTGACCGGCGCGATGTTGTTCTTGACCACGAACTCGAAGCCGTCATCGCGGCTGCGGAGACTGTGGGGGAGATAGAGCTTGCGCAGGATGAATTTGGGAAAAGCCGACATGATCCTCACCGAAGGCGCTAACTAAGCAAAATCCCCACCGCTTGGTGAGGATTTGCCTGCTGCCTGGTACCCCCAAGGGGATTCGAACCCCTGTCTCCACCTTGAAAGGGTGATGTCCTGGGCCTCTAGACGATGGGGGCATCCCATATTCTTTCCAGGACTGGGGCGATTCTACCAGAGATGCGCGCGCCCGTCAAATTTTTGGGCCGTTATGGCGATACGCCTCCCGTCTGCGAAACGTGATGGCCGCGATGACGGCATTGGATGGCGCGGGATGCGACCGGTCTATGGGCTGTTAGCGTGACTCGACCAGGCAGCGCCCATTGTGCAGACAAACGCCGCATGTATCGCATAAGTCTTCGGCCTGACCGGGTTTCATCAGGCCCTTGTCCTGGCGCCATTGCACCAGTTTCGCGACTTCGTCGGCCGGGAAGGGGCGCTCATGGCCGACTTGCACCAACGTGCGCGTGATGTGGGCGGCTGATTCCAGCTTCTCCAGTTTCAGATACGCTTCGAACGGCGTCCCCGCTACCGTCACCGAACCGTGGCGCTGCAAGATGAGCGCATCATAGCGTTTGATCAGGTCGCGGATGACCACCGCGCCTTCGGCGGATGCCGGCGTCGCGTAATCAGTGGTGGGAATGAGGCCCATGCCCATGATGACCTCCGGCAGCACGCAGCGAGCCAGGGAGATGCCGGCAATGCTCAGCGCGATCGCCGTGGGCGGGTGAGCATGCACGACCGCGCCGATGTCCGGGCGTTGACGGTAGGCCTCTAAGTGCAGCAGCATTTCTGAACTTGGGCGCAGGCCTCGCGCGGCCCCGTGCTGCGGACCAATCACCTCAAGTTCATCGTTCACGATGAGCAATTGGTCCGGCTCGATAAAGCCTTTGCTGAAGCCGCTGGGGGTGACCAGGTAACGTCCGGCCGCCAATTTCACGGAGACATTGCCGTCGCTGGCAATGGCATAGCCTTTTTCCCATACCAAACGCCAAACAAAAACGACTTCCTTGCGCCAGGCCATCTCGGTCATCGGCAGAGGGCGCCCCGCATTGGTCATCGGTCGTTCATAGCGCGGTTGGGCCATCCATCCTCCTCGCAACCATCAGATTCTCGCCCATCTTAGCACGTACCACCCCAAAGTCCCAAACCTCAAGCCTCAAACCCAAAACCTCAACCCTTGGCCGACGGCCTTTGCTCGCTTTCTTCTTTGCCCATCATTTTGTCTGCCGTCGCTGCCGTGATACAATTCTTGGGTAGGTATGTCCCGATGGTGGAGGGGAGCGATGGACAATGTAATCGTTTGTGTCGTGCAGCAAAAGATGCGTTTGCCGGCCGATCTGACCGATTTTGAGGCCGAGCTGCGACGTTTCCTGCGCGTCGCACAGGCCAAAGGCGCGCACCTGATTGTATTCCCCGAATTGGCCGGCATGATGGCCGCTCCGCCCCTGCTCAGCGGACTGCGCGCGAGTCTTCTAAAACAGGCGGACCGTGGCCGCCAAAACCGGGTCAATTTCTGGGAACGCGCGCGCAGCAAGATGGCGGCGGGAACTGCCAGCCTCTTTGGCTCTGATTTTCAGCGTGAATTGGGCCGCTTGTTGGATCAAAACAGCCACACGCTGTGGGACAGCTACGCCGAGTTGTTTGGCCGCCTGGCCCAAGAAATGGGCGCGACGATCGTAGCAGGCAGCCTCTACACCGTAGACAGCGTGGATGGCGGGATTCGTAATGTCGCCACCGTGTTTGGGCCGCAAGGCACGGTGCTTGGCCAGCAATCACGGGTGGTCATGGTGGGCGAAAATGCCGCGTTGGCCGAAGCCGGTGATGGCTGGGGCGCCATTTCGACTCCGGTAGGGCGCATCGGCCTGCTCCTGGGGCCAGATGTGCTGTATCCAGAGACGGGGCGCATCCTGGCCTACCAGGGCGCGGAGATGCTCATCAGCCTGGGGGCATGTACGGAGCCGGCGCTCTATCATCGCCTACGCGCCGGGCTGCTGGCGCGGGTGCAGGAGAACCAACTCTACGGCGCGATCAGCTTTACCGTGGGCTATAATCCTTTCACGCCTGGGGAAACGGAGCCGTTCATCGGCCGCAGCGCCATCTGCGCGCCGCTTGAGTTTACCAATCGCTACACCGGCATCATGGCCGAAGTGGGCGCGGAAACCACGGAAGGCATCCTGACCGCGGCGTGGGATTTTGCGGCGCTGC
>CAZEPA010000266.1:0-6313 GCA_964513955.1 uncultured Anaerolineae bacterium
CAGGCCTTCTGGCGTGACGCGGCCCGTGGCATTGCCCAGCTTGAGAAGCACGCGGGCAATGCGCTGCTCGACTCGATCCACCGCCAGGCTGCGCACCAGGTCAGTCGCGTTGCGCAGGCGCCGGCTCAACTCCCCAATAACCGCCATGGAGAGCGCAGGGTAGCGCTGCACCAACTCAAAGAAGTCGCGGCGCGCAATCGTGACGACGGCTGAATCTTCCAGGCACTGCGCTGTGGTGTCATAGGGCGCGCCATCTAGAACGGCCATTTCACCAAACATGTGGCCGGGGCCAATGACATCCAATACCACGTCGCGACCTTGCTCAGAGTGACGCAGGAGCTTGATCTGGCCCATCCAGACAACAAACAGGGCTTCGGGAGGATCGCCTTCAAAACAAACGTAGGCGTCCTTGGGGAAACAATGACCGCTGAGGAGTTCTGCAACCGATTCCCAATCCGGAGAGCTTAGCGAGCTAAAGAGGGGGACCGTGCGGACCACCTGTACCATATTGAACTGGAGTTTATCCATTGCTTGCTCGCTGCTTTCGGTCCCGGTTGCATGTGGCGTTGTTCTGCAGACAACGGCCAAATTATACCACGCGTGCGAAGTGTGAGCAAGCAAGCCGCGCTGCGTTCAGCAGTTCCAAATGCAACACACATTCAACCACAAGGAGCGCAGAGAACAGATAGAGCCAACCGATCAGGCGCAAAACTGACAGGTTTCTTTGCGTTCTTTGTGATCTTTGCGGTTAAAGACCTGGCAGCATGTGAAACTGCTGTGCTGGGTTCAGTGATTTTTAGGCGTTACACGCTTTTGTTCAGAAGGAGTAAAGGCGGGCGGCGGCGAGCACAAAAACGCGTTATGCAGGTTCGGCGGGGCGCAGAAGCCAATCTGCGCCCCCGGAGTCAGGCGTTACTTCTGCAGTCGAGCCGCTTGAGCGACCAGACTGCTGAAGTCTGTCATCTGTTCTGCGAGCGCTCTTGGATAGGGCGGGTTATCCTGCAAACGCCGCACCAGGGCCAGCACGTCGGTCATGCGGCTCTCCTTAGCCCAGTAAGACTGGCGCAGGATTTCGGCGTACTCGGCTACGGCGGCCGTCAGCTGAAACTCGGCTGAGGCGGCCTCAAAGCGCGCCTGGAAGTCTTGGCCCGCCAGGGAGGCTTTTTGCTCGATCATCTCGCCGGTCTCCGGCTGCTGGTAGCGAATTCGAGCCACCATCGCTTCGCCGTCGGGCGGCGGGCTCTCGTGGAACTTGATTTCGTACAGCGCCGTCACCCTGTGCCCTGCGCCTACTTCGCCCGCATCCGCTTTGTCGTTACGAAAGTTCTGGTCGGCTACATCCCGGTTTTCGTATCCCAGCAGCCGGTAGCGACTGATGACCTGCGGATTGAATTCAACCTGCATTTTGGCGTCTTTGGCGATGGTTTGCAGCGTGCCAGTCAGACTTTCGACAAAGATGCGCCGCGCTTCGTCCAGCGTGTCCACATACGCGTAGGCGCCGTTGCCCTTATCTGCCAACTGCTCCATCAGCACATCGTTGAAGTTGCCCATGCCAAAGCCCACGGTGGACAGGGCAATGTTTCGACGCGTAAACTTCTCCACCGTGCTCAGGATCCCGTTGGCGTCGGTAACGCCGACATTCGCCACGCCATCCGAGCACAGGATCAAGCGGTTGATGCCGCCCTCACGATACGCCTGGCTTGCCACGTCATAAGCCATTTGCAGGCCCGCAGCCGCGTTTGTGGCGCCCTCTGGTTCCAACCGATCAATGGCGTTGAGAATGACGTCGCGCTCACGACCGTTGGTCGGGGGCAGCGCCAGGCGCGCATTGCTGCCATAGACCACGATGGCGACGCGGTCAGTCGGACGCAGCTCGTTTACCAGGAGGCGCAGCGAACGCTGCACCAGGCCCAGGCGATTTTCCGCGCCCATGGAGCCGGAGACATCAATCACAAAGGTCAACATTGCGTCTTGGCGTTGTTCGGCGGCGATATGACGGCCTTGCACGCCAATTTTGACCAGCCAATACTTGTCGCCGCCAAAGGGTGATGGCGCTCCTTCCAGAGAAATGCCAAAATCGCCCTGCTCCGGATCCGGGTAGTTCCAGGTGAAATAGTTCAGGATCTCTTCGACGCGCACGGCATCCTTGTCGGGCCAGTTGCCGTCGTTCAGAAAGCGACGTACGACAGTGTAGGATGCCGTGTCCACATCCAGGGCGAAAGTCGAAAGATGGTCGTCCTCCGTATCAATGAAAGGGTTGGTGCCGTAGTTCTCGAAGAAGGTGGCATCATACGGCTCACCGTTCACTGTGGTGCTGCCGCCGGTGGAGCAGCAGGGCGTGCCTGGCGCCGGGGCAATCTGCAGCGGCCAGGCCATGCCTGGCGTAGGGGCGACTTGCAGCGGCACGACCGCGATGTCTTTTTGTCCCGACGCTCCGGGGGAGGGCGTTGGCATGACCTGGACCACCACCGTGGCCTGAACTGGGGCTGTGGGCAGGCTGGTTGGCGCGGAGGTCGGGCTGGGCTCCGGCGATGGTGTGGCGGTTGGGTTGGAGGCGGCTGGGGCGCAAGCGCTCGTCGCAACCGCCAGCACGACAAGCAGCGTGGCGATGGAAATCGCCGTGGACGCGCGGCGGGCGCCGCGACGACTATGGGCTGAAGACAAACGAAGCGCAGACATGGTAGATTGTTCTCCTGTTCGCCTGTTGGCGGCAAGCCGCATCGAAGCGGCTGCCGTCCATTCGTTGGCCTGACTCAGGCGTGGTCGCCGCTGCCCCCGGCGCTGAACTGGGCAGCGTTCAGCGCCGGGCCACCAGGATGTGGCTGCGATCGGCATGAGACAGGGGATCGTTGCAGAACTGCGCCTCGTGGACGCAGTCATTCAGGCGTAAGTTCCAACCAATCTACCAAGCACTCATAATTCGGTGAGCGCGGTGAAGGCCGCCTTGAAACAGTCGAGCGGCGCCGTGAGCAGCCCGGCCCCTACCATGCCCACGCCGGCTTCTTTGTGCGCAATGCCGGTGTTGAGGCGCGGCGTCAGGCCGCTCGCCATGACCTTGCGCACATCAATGCCCAGCGGTGTGCCGCGGAAATTGAGCGCAGGAATCGTAAAGCTGGCGTGTTCACCGGCGCAGATTTCGTACATCTCCAGGGTGGCGTTCAGTGCGTCCGCGGGTGTGCCGCCGACGAACTGCACGATAGCCGGCGCGCCAGCCAACGCAAAGCCGCCGATGCCGCCGGTCTCGGTAATCGTACTGTCGCCGATATCGCGATTGGCGTCGGCTTCCGTGAAGCCTGGGAAGAAAAGACCAACCGGCATCCCCGATTCGCAGGTGAACCATCGCTGCCCGGCGCCGCTGACGCGAATGCCGAAATCGGTGCCGTTGCGCGCCATCGTCGTCACGATCGTGCAGCCCTCGATATTTTCAGCCGGCAGAAGCATGGCCTTCATGGCCGGCATCGAGAGGTTGAGGAAGAAGTGGTCGTTGCCATCCATGAAGCGCATGACGGCCGCCGTTGTCGCGCCATCGGAGGTCTCGGCCAGGGTGGGGCCGATGGCGCGCAGGAAGAGCGAGGTGCCGGCTTTGTTGCGATTGTGGCATTCGTCGCCCATGTGCAGCGCCTGCGCAATCATGCTGCGCAGATCAACCGGTCCCCGCCGACTCAGCGCGCGCGCCAGGGCCGGATAGAGCGTCTGCTCCATCCATTTCAGCCGCGCAATAACGTCAGGCCCGTACGCGCCGTAGCGCAGCACTTTGCCCAGGCCTTCGTTCAAGGTGGCATACGCGTCAACGCCAAATTCGGCGTTGCGCAGCACAAAAACGGGCATGGAAGGGCTGATGATGCCGGCCATCGGTCCGGTGGCGTGGTAATGGTGACAGGGTGCGAATTCAATGTCGCCCGATGCCGCCAGCCCAATCGCGGCTTCGGGTGTGTCCGCCCAGCCTTCATAGAGGATTGCACCCATCACGGCGCCGCGCTGCGGGCCGCACATCCGCTCCCACGTGATGGGCGGGCCGGAATGGCAGATGAGCCGCGCATGGTAGCCCGGAATGGTCTCGCGCGCAATGCCCATATCAACCAGCATGGGACGCCCGGCGTTGATACGCCGCAGGGCCTCGTCGTTGGCGGCTTCGATGTCAGCGCCGCTGCGCGCGTGCATCAACTCGACATAACCAAGTACGGGCGGCCGCCAGTCCACCGCGACCACCTCGGCGGCCTGGCTCGTCATGCTGTCCAGGAAAGATTCCAGCCCCACGTTGACTGGCTTGAGCGGCTGTGAAAAGAGCTCGAGTATTTTCTCCATCGTTTTCTTGACTCCTTTATTGCGCGGCGTTCAGCGAACGATCAATCCGGCCAGGGTGGCGGCCGCGGCATTGCTCTCCACAACCAACACGCCGGCTGCACGCAGCTTGGCTTCCTGATCGGCCAGGTTCTGCGGATCGTCGGCCGTGCCGCACACGGATGCTACAAATGCGATTTCGCGCTGGTCGGCGGCCAGACGCTGCTGCGCCTCACGAATGGCTTCGACCACGGCGCCCGCAGGATCGCCGTGTGCGCCGTAGCCCAACACCACATCCAACAGGATCACGGCCACATTCGGATCGGCTGCTTCTTGCAGCAGGCGCTTATTGCGCAGACTGGGATCAAGCATCGGATGGAGGCGGCCCTGGGTGAATTCGTCCTCGCCCAAGTCAATGCAGCTGTGACCGCGGCTGGCCAGCGCGCTGGGAAGGCGCACCGCGCCAGGGAAGGGGGCGTTGGAATAAACCTCTGGTAGATGCTGGAGGAGCATTTGCGCTTCATAGCAGAAAGTGCCGCCGCAGAACAGCCCGCGGATGAAGCGCGCCTCCGGCTTCAGCGTCGCGCGCGCGGATTGGGCCACAGCCGCCAGCGCCAGCAGCTCGCGATGGAATTTGCCCTTCGCAGCGGCCGCAGTCTGGCCCTGCGCCAGCGCCGCGGCCAGCCGCGCGGCTTCTTCAAGCGACTCCGCCACGATACCGCCCTCAGCCTCGATCAGCGACGCATCGCCGCCCAGGAAGCAGACAACGACTGGCTTGTCGCTGCCGCCAACCAGGTGCAGGATGGCGGTCGCGACTTCAGGCGCGGGCGGTTTGGAGATGAGCACAACGACTTCTGTGGCCGGGTCGGCCACGAGCGCGGCCAGACCCTGCTGCATCATCAGGCCGCCAACCTCGGCCTTGAGGTCGCGGCCGCCAGTGCCCAGCGCCTGCGAAATGCCGACGCCCCGACGGGCGAGCGCGCTGGTAACACCCTGGATTCCGGTGCCGGCGGCGCCAACAATGCCCACCGGCCCCCTCGGCACGGCGTTGGCAAAACCAAGCGCGACTCCATTGACGATCGCGGTGCCGGCATCCGGCCCCATCATCAGGAGTCCGCGCTGCTGCGCCATCTGCTTGAGCGCAATTTCATCGGCCAGGGGTACATTGTCGCTGAAGAGCAGCACGTGACGCCCGTGCGCCAACGCGGTGCGCGCTTCCTGCGCCGCGTAAGGCCCGGACACGGAGACCACCACCACGTTGGCGTCCGGATGTTCCTTGAGCGCCGCGGCCAGGCTGCGTGATCGCCGCGCCGCGCCGGCCGCGCTCCCGCCGCGCTTGCGACTGGAGGTGAGCAGTGTGTTGGCCGCGGTCAGGGCCTCGTCACACTCGTCATCGCTGATGGCGCGCACCGCAATCACAAGGTCATCCGGCGCGGCGGTCAGCGCCTCTCCCACCAGCAGATTGGCCTGCGCCAGGATGTCCTTATTAGCGGCCGTCGCCATGACCACAGCCGCGTCCTCGATGCCCGGACCTTCGAGCAGCGCCTTGGCGACCAACATCAGCGTGACCGAATCGTAGTATTCCGAACGTTTGATCAGTGTTCGAGTCGGCATTGACCCTCCTTGGATTCTTGTGTTGAGAATGTTTTAGCGTAGCGTGGGGAATTTGACGCGGCGAACCCAGCGATTGGTGAAAAAGAGCAGAATGACGCCGCCGAAGAAGCCGGCTACAATCTGCAAGTCAAGGCCGGCGCCAAAGGCCCAGGCCAGGCCGCTGCCCGCGGCCATGCCTACCACATAGACCACGATCCAGAAGAAAAAGCTGTAGATGCGGCGCCCGGCCGACAGGCGCTGCGGTTGGGATGATTTCGTCAAGAGTGCACTCCTATTGCCTTTGTGATGGGCGCAGCCTGCGCCGCCGCAAACGCTGGCGGCTGGCGCGTCCTAGATGGTGTACAAAAATCCAGCCAGCATGGCGCAGCCAGAGGTGGCGCCGTGCTGCAAGATCTGACGTGCGTGTTGGCCAATCGCG
>CAZEPA010000267.1:0-3093 GCA_964513955.1 uncultured Anaerolineae bacterium
ACGACTACCGGTTATGCGCCCGGATGCTACAAGATCACTGTCGAATTGACCGATGACTACCGTTCTGGCGTCTTCCGACCAAAACAACTGGCGACGCCAGCGCGCGAGATTTGTTTGGTTGAAACTCAGGAGTTCTTGTGGCAAATCTCGCACCCTGCAACAGAAACCTATCCTCTGCACCCGACGCTTGGTTGGTTTCCGCCTGTCAAACCGTTGCCGTTGATCGTAGAAGTTCGATCAAGAGACGGGCAACTGCAGGCAGCAGCCGACATACAGAAAGGAGCGAATGAACCCCTCTTCATAGGACGGTTACGCACGCCAAACCAAAGTCGTGCGTTCGACGTCGTCTTTAGCCCTGATCAGAAACTGGGCGCGTTCGTGGCAGCCTGGCCTAGTGATGCGGATCTGCCAGGCGGCTATGTTCTGGAAGTCTCGCCCAGGGCCGAGGCTGCAGCTGCCGGCTGGACGCCGGCCAGCAGCACGACAACGACGCGCTCGTTCCAGCGCCGAGACAACCTGCTCACGATGCCCTGGTCACTCTTGATGCTGTTGCTCCTGCTCCTGCTCATTGCTATTGCCGCCAGACTGGTTTACCTGGCAAGCGGACCGCTAGCGGGCGCATCTCTGGTCTTTTCAGATCCAAACGGTGATCTAGGCGCGGTAAACATCTCGGGTCGGTTGAATCGCAGGCGTCAAACGATCGGGCAGAACACGCTCAACCAGGCAGTGCCCCTGCTCAGTCTGGGTCATATACAGGTGCAAAGCGTCAAACCAACCGTTGAAGGGGCGCGCGTTGCTGTCAACATGTCTCTCGTTTGGCCTGATCCAAACAATAGTGGCAGTGAAGAGACTTTCGACATCACCGAAATCAATGAAGGCGAACCCGTGATGATAGATTATGGCAAACGAATTTCTGTCAAGCTCGAGAAATCATCAGGTGGATGGGTGCGCGAGACTCTCTGGCTTGTGGCGCTGATCATCGCAGTATTTGCTGCCTGGGTCGGGGCCGTTGTTTATCTCTATCGGGCAGTGTAAGGCTGCTTTTGACTCACATGAAAGGGGAAATAAAACAATGACGAGGCCAGCCGTAATCATCGGCGTCGGTGGAACCGGCCAATGGGTCCTGACATACCTCAAGAAGGATCTGCTGGAGCTGAACGGGGGTGTCATGCCTCCCAATGTCCGTCTGATCGCCTTCGACACTGTAAGCCAGGCTGAGGCGCAGAAGCAGGTCGTGGGCGGCGCCGCCTACAGCGGCGAGCAAGCGCAGTACGAGAAGGCTGCCAAACGCATCGGCAGCGTAGAGCTTGAGCGCGACGTCGAACTGATCCATATCGGGGGTGACTGTTTTCCGCTGGGCGAAGAGATCGCCCGTGGCGAACACCCACACTTGAATTGGTTCGATGCTGAATACTGGCAAACGAAAGCAGGCCTGGGGCGCGATAACTGGATTCTGGATCGCGGCGCGGGCCGGTTTCGGCAGTTCGGGCTGTTGGCGGTCTACAAGGATCTGCTCGGGGGGCCGGTTCGTTCACAGATTTTGAAGAAACTCCCCACTGTTATCACGGGAGTATTGAGCAAGACTGAGCACAGCGCCAGTTTTGAGATTATCATTGTCGGCTCGGTGGCCGGGGGCACTGGTTCAGCCATGATGATCCCGTTCGGCGTCCTGGCGCGCAAGATGTGTGGGGATATTCCGGTACGAACGCGCGCCATCGTAGTATTGCCTTCAGCGTTCAGCCCTGGACGCCCAAGCGCCGAACTGGAATTACGTGGGGCGGCCGCGTTGCGCGAACTCGCACGTGCGATGATGCCGCCGGAAGGTTACACCTCGCATCTGACCTTCTTGCCAGGCCATCGTGAATACGAGAGCGTGCCTTTCAGGCGCCCATTCGATGGCATCTACTTTATTGATGGTGTTCGTGACAACCAGCCGATCAACGCCGATCCGAAGTACGGGGTCTTCCCGGCGGCGTCGGCCTGGATTCGTCAGATTCTCGATGAACAGTCGGGCGCCTGGTTCACCAATTTCGTGGCAACCAATCGCGCCGGCGCCCAGTCCAACGATCCGGAACGACTGGCCGCTGGCGTCTTTGGGGTGTTTGGTGTGCATTCGTTTTATACGCCAGAACGTACGCTGCGCCAAACCTATCGCCTGAAGCTGGCCGACCGTGTGTTGCGTGAACTGACCGATGCGCGGCCCGAAGGGCCGGGCGGACGCCTGACGGCGAATATGCTACCGAGTGGGGCGCCAGAACCTGCGGACCTGGCGCGATCGTTTCTGACGCAATCGGCCATCTATGGCAGCGATCAACAGCAAGTCACGATATTACTCAATGAAATCGCACGTATTGTGCTGTTGGGAGGTCCTAGCGCGGCGCCGGAAGTGCAAAACAGGGCGACAGCTGGCGTTGGTCGCCGCGGTGCAAACCGTAATGAGGATAATAGCTGGCTGGCGTCCCTAACGACACTGCCGGCCGGCAGCGCCTATGATGAGCTGCGACAGGACATTGCACGCGAACTGAACGACACTTTCGAGAAGCGTTTCAAACCGAGCGATCAGAGCTCTCCCCCACGCGACCCTGCCAGCAATGCGTCTCTCGTGGAATTGACGACGAACATTGATCATTTCAAGCATGAGCATTTTGGCGGCATGGGCGCCGAAGGGCCAGCAGATTACGGCAGTTTTGGCGTAATTGCCGGACGTTGCGTGGCGGCCCAGGTCGGCATCTTCCGCCAGGTTCTACGTTTGCAGGTTCTCAACCTGTTGTCGGAGAATCAACGGCGCGGGCGCATTGGCTACGCTGTGCGAGCCCTGGATGCCCTGGATAAGCATTTCGAGGACTTCCAGGGCTTCATGAAAGCCGTCGAACGCACACGGGGCCAAAACGCTCCTCTGGTTGGCCTCCAGAAGGCAGCACAGGCCGCTAAGGTTGCCTGGCAGGGACTAAGGACAACGAATCCTACCTTAATAGAGAAAGTCCAGCGCAAGCCGTCCGCCAAAGCCATCCAGGCAGAGAATGCACACATAAATGCGCAGGCGAATCTGGTGAGTTATGTGCGTGAAGAGTGCCTGCATAACGCCGTCAAGTC
>CAZEPA010000267.1:3103-6302 GCA_964513955.1 uncultured Anaerolineae bacterium
ACGGGAGCTGGAACGCTGGGTCATGGTTCTGCTGGAAGGCGATAGAGCATTGGACGTCAATGGCCTGCTGTCTGCCATTCAACTCGATCTCGACCGCATCGTCACCAATATCCGCGAAGATCAGCGCAGTGACCGGATTGAACGTCTGGTGCAGGTGGCCAGCCGTGAGAGTCAGGTGTCGAAGGACGATATGGATTGGGCGCTGGAGGGTATCCAGTGGGAGGCGTCCGATCAAGGCAATGGGTTGGGGTTGTCGCTCAATCTTGCCCCACGCGGCGTGGCCAGCGGCGGCCTGTCGGTCGTCCGCGATGGCCTGACGCCGGCAGCCAGACGCCAGATCGAGAACCAGAACCTAGCGACGTTGGGCCGCGTTTTCGAGCAGCGGTTTGGCCAGGTGGACAAAGTGACGCCGGTTTTACAGTGGTGCGAGAACCATGAGCAGTACCATGATGCCAATGCATTGGCGACCGATTTGGTGGATTTGACGCAACCTTTGACCTCGCTGACTTCGACTGCGCAGCCGGGCATGGAGGCCTTCAGCGTCAGCGTCAATCGCGAGGTGGATCCGCGCGACTATGCCGGGCAATTACAGCGGGAGATTCGTAAGAAAATTGCCGGCGACGGCGACGAGAATGTGACTGTTGACAATGACAATCCCATTGAGGTGATTGGTTGTCAGGATCCCTACCGCCTGACCGCCGTGCGTACGCAAGTGGGCCTGAAGCTCGATGAGTTCAAGACGTGGAAGGCCTGCACCGATGCCTATGAGAAGGAGTTGAGGAAGGCCGACAAGGCCACGCCTGATCGTCTCAAGGAGATTGTGCGTGTGCTGCAGAGCCAGTATACGCAGCAAGAAGAAAAGGCGGCCATCGAGATGGAAGCCAAATGGCGCTCCGAAGGTAAGGCGCATCGGGTCCTCCATCCCCGGATCGTTTCCCTGGTGGGTAAGAAACGTGAACTGGATCTTGCCCTGCAGTGCTTCGCGCTCGGATGGGTGCGCCAAACGGCTGACAAGGAATTCCCCGATCGCTACCACTGGGAGCTGCGCACGCCAGGGTGGGACTATGAATTCTGGTTGACGCCCAACAAGCCACAGAATGCGTTGGGCGCGCTGGAGGCGATCGAGGCCATCGTACTCGTGGGCCTCAACCACGCACGTGGACGCGAAACGGCAGAACTACGGTGGGACGAGCTTAATGCCGCGCTGCTCAAACAGCGTAAGGCCGGCGAAGGCAAGACCAGCCCACTCAAGCAGGCAGTGACTGCAGCCGTGGGCCAGGACGGTATGGTCGGCCAGTGGATGAAATATGCAGGACGCAGCGTTGACGCCAAGACGGACAAGGAGACCTTCCGCAATCCGGCGTATCGTGACCTGGCCGACTACGCAGCGGACTACTTCAGGAGTGTCACATGGTGAATTGGTTACGATGGGGTAAGGACAAGAAGCCGCCTGAGCCAGCCAGAGAATCGGCGCCTCACACGGCTTCGAGTATACCGGAAGCGCGGCCGGCCCCGGCCCAGCCGGCTCCGGCCATGCCCGATCGGCCAGATTATAGTTCGGCGCCGCCGGCTCTGAGCCTGCACGCGCCCCGATTCGATGGCGCTTTTGCACCGCTGGTCATTGTTGGCCTGGGCGCCTTCGGCCAGGCTGTCGTGGAAACACTGGCAGCCTGGCTGCCCCCGCCAGCGCCGGATGGGGCGCGCGCCGTAACCTTACGCGCCATTCGCGTAAGCGGCGAGCCGTCGGTGATGCACTGGGATCTGCCAGCATCGCGCAGCAAGCTCTTGCCAACAGAACGCCTGGAACTTGGTCAGCGCCGCCAGGGTGATCGCGAGTGGACGCGTCGCGACGGGTACGACGCTTTGCTGCAAGATGTCAGGACAGAGCCTTCGCAGGTATGGAATATGTTCCAGGGCATCCTGGCGCGTCAACCCAAAGCCGATTTCTGGGTCGTCGCCAGCGCCTTTGACCCGGTTGGCAGCGGCATGATCTTCGATGCAGCGCATCTGATCCATCTGGTGGCCAAGGCGCAGGAGCATACCCCCTTCGTTGGCTGGATGTTGGCCTTGCCCGGAGATGACTGGGGTGACGATGAGAAGCCAATCGCAGCCGCCACGCTGCGCGAGGTGAGCCGACTGTTACGACCTGGCGCCACGCGCACCGTATCATACAGCCCCGGTTCACAGAATTATTTGTTGCATCGGGACGACGCACAGGTCGTATGCCTGTGTGAGCCTCCGCGCGACGCCGATCCCAGGACGGCTGCGGCTCAACTCTGCTATCGTATGGCGCTTACACTCTTGACACTGATGCAAAAAGATGTGTGGCCACAGTTCCAGGGCAATGGACCTAAACCAACGACGCTGACAAAGGGCGATACCTTTGTCAGCGCCCTGGGCGCTTATGCCTATCACGCCCCTCTTCCCGAATTGCAGCAGTTGGTCAGGTCGCAGTTGGCCAGAGACATCCTGATCAGCAGAGAGTGGGGAGTGGTACGACCTGTTCGTTCGATTTCGATAGACCCCGACGAAGATGGCGCCAGCACGGTGCTCAAGAGCATCCAGCACGACCTGTTCAGAGCGATTGCGGAAGCCGTCTTTCAGCGGCGACGACCGCAGCGCTGGCCCGACACGATCGAGGCAGAATTGACGTTGGCCAGCGTCTTGCGCGTCCATCTCCAGGGGCTTGTGGACCCGGGCGTCCAGGGCGGCGGGTTGCCGGCCTGCTACGCCTTGCTGGAGGGCCTGGACGACTTTCTGACCCGCTCTGGTCTACCAGATTATCGTCTGGCGTCTCTGCAGACGATCATCAGCCTGGCCAGAAGCGAACTGGATGACTGGCAGAAATGGCTGACCGCGGTGCGAGAGGTTCCGGACAACGCGCTGCGGCAGGCGCAGGAGCAGTGGAAAGCTGCCCAGGAGGAACCCGGTTGCAAATGCACCCTCAGCGGCGAAGAACCCCAGACGGTCTTACGCGGGTTCTCCGCGCCTGAACATTCCGTGAAGAAACGGCTGGCAGACTATGTGCGCTGGGCATGGATTCGTCAAGACACCAGGTTGACTTTGCGTTTGGATGTTTTGTATCCTGGATGTGATCGGGAGCGGACGGATTGGCGTCATGCGCCGGACAAGCAGCGTTTCCCAAGCCTCTGGCAGCAAACCTTGCAGATTGTGACTGCGCTGACGCAAGAAACGCAAG
>CAZEPA010000268.1:0-6294 GCA_964513955.1 uncultured Anaerolineae bacterium
GGGCTGCCCCCGCGTCAGGTCCCAGGTCAGATCCAAGGCTTCCGGCGTGAACGGCTGGCCTGTTTCTACGGTATGCTGCTGATAGAGCGTCTGCACTTCAGTCTGGCTGAAATCTCCTAGCCGCAGCGAAGCCGCTTTGATGTTAAAGGCGCTGCCGCCCGTGATGATCGCTTTCTCCTGCCCGGAGTGGATGCGGTAGTCGCGCACGCCGCGCACGCCGCAGAGGACCACGCTCTGAGGAAATGCTGCCGGCCGCTTGGCGTAGCCGCTGCGTAATTGACGCAAGACGGAGATAAGGGTGTCACCGACCAAGGCGTCAATCTCATCCATCAGCAAAACGGCCGGCCGGGTCGGGTCGCGCTCAGTCCACAGGGTCAAGGTTGCGTCCAGCGCGGAGAACTCGCCGTAACGGGCGAGGATGTCGTTGGCATTTTCAAGGAAGAAAGCGTCTTGAAGGGTGATAGATCCCCAAAGCATGAGTTCGGCCAGAATCACGCGCATGGCTGCTCGCACATCTTCCCGTGCGGCCTGCGCGCTTTCAACATTGATGTACAGACAGCGATAAGCGCCGGTTGCGTTCAGATGATCGCGCAGCGCCAGCAGCAGGCTCGTCTTGCCCACCTGGCGCGGCGCGTGCAGCACAAAGTATTTCTTCTGGGCAATCAGCGACAGGATTTCATCCAGGTTCACCCGCCCGAGCGGCGGCAGGCAATAGTGATCTGCGCGGTTGACCGGCCCGGCCGTATTGAAGAAACGCATGGCACAACCTCCGTCCCTATTTTACCACTACTTCGGGTTTTGTCCCGGCTTGGGGCAGACCGGGCTGTAGGGTTGATCCGGCAAATAGCGCTCCCACTCCTGCTCCGTTGGACTGCGGCCCACCGCCAGGCAGATGCGAGTCACCAATTCGGCCAGGGGCAGATTGAAGAGGTGGACATCATTGTTGGCCGTGACCAGCCAGGGCCCCTGGCTGCTGAACGCGGCCGCGCCAAACGCCGACAGCCAGCGGTTGTCCGCGCTGAAGGCCACCTGCACCCCAGACCCGCTGCCCGTCGGCGAACGCAGCACGGCAAAGGCGCCGGAAGGATCGGCTGCGGTCAAATCCCATAGAATCACGCGCCGGTCTTCGCCGCTGGTTGCCAACCAGTGGCTGTCGGTGCTGATGGCCATGGACAGGATGCGACCGCGGTGCTGATCGAGCACGATCGGCGGTGCAGTGGGATTGTCCAGCCGCACCAGCTTGGCCGTGGCGTCCCAACTGCCAGCCGCGGCCCAGCGTTCGTCGGGACTAAAGGCCGCGGTGAACAGCCGGCCCTTGAAGGGCAGCACGGCGACTGGCTCGGTGGTGGACTGCGCCAAATCCCACAGCCGCGCGTTGAGGTCCGGCTCCCAGCCGCCGCTCAGCACCCAGCGTCCGCTCGGGCTGATGGCGACCACGCGCACAAGGCTGGTGTGGCCGTGGAGCACCACCGGCGCCTGATTAGGATTCGGCGGATCGAGGCGCCAGACGGTCACCAGGCCGCTGTTGTCGCCGGTAACGAGGCGCTGACCATCGCCGCTGAACGCCAGGTCGCGCACAGAACCGCTGTGCGGCAGATCCACGTAGGCAAAGCTGTCGCCGGCCGGGCTGTTCATGTCCCACAGCCGTACGTTGCCGGCCCAGTCGCCAACAGCCAACCACAGCGCGCACGTCGCGCCAGGCGCTGCGGTCGCGGCGGCGCACCCTGGGCTGAACTTCATGGTCGTCACGACGCCGGGATGATCGAGCTGGCGCGGCGGCGCCAACGGGCTGGCGGTGTCCCACAGCCGCACATCAATGCCCACACTCTCATAGGCCAACGCGACGAAACGGCCGTTCGGGCTGATCGCCGCCAGATGGTAGGTGTCCTGGCGCAGTCCCACGAGCTGTGAAGCCTGCGCAGGATCGGCCGTCGAAACGTTCCACAGCCGCACTTCCGCCTCGTCGTCAGGCTGGTGCAGGATGAGCGGCCCGGCCGTGGGGGAATGGGCCTGCCAGAGACGCACCACGCCGTCGCTGCCCGCGGTTGCCAGCCGCGACGCGTCGGGGCTGAAGGTCAGGTCGTTGACTGAGCCTTCGTGCCCGCGGTAGATGTAGGGCAGCCGGGTCAGATCGTGCAAGTCCCAGCGGTAAACCGTGTTTTCCGCGCTGACCGCGGCCAGCCAGCGGCTGTCGCGGCTGAAGACAGGCGTATAGACGCCCGACTGCGGCTGGCCCACCAGGCGCACGGGATCATCCCAACGACCCTGGTCGTTCAAACGCCACAGGTAATTGCCGCTAGAGAAGGAGCGGCTGTCCGGGCTGAACGCCATCGCGTAGACATAGCCAAAGCTGTAGAAGCGCTGCTCCGCGCCAGCCGCGCCCTCGGCGCTTGCACCCGGTCCGATGGGGCGCAGCTCGGTGAAGTCGGGTGTAGAAACGGCCAACCAGGCGCCGTCGGCGCTCATCGTCGCGCCGGCGATATAATTGTAGGAATAGGTGGCTTCAGGCTGGGCGAAGTTGTCGCCCGCGCGCCACAGCTTGACTTCGCCGTAGAAGTTGCCATCCGTGGCCGCGGTCATCAGCCGCGGCTCGTCATCGCTGAACACCGCGCCGATGACGCCGGTGTACTGATGAGTCAGGATGGTTGGCGGCGCCATCTGCGGCGCCGTGTCCAGGTCCCACACGCGCACGATGCCGTCCGCGCTGGCCGCCGCCAGCCAGCGTCCGGTCGAGCTGAAGGTGAGGCGCGAGACGCTGCTGTCCACGCTCAGCGCCTGCGCCGTGGGCGGCGCGGCCTGCAGATCCCACAAACGAATCGTATGATCGGCGCTGCTGCTGGCCAGCCAACGGCCGGCGGGGCTGAAAACCACGTGGTCAACCGACGCCGCGTGCCCGGTCAGCGTCAGCGATTCGCTGAACGGGTGGCTGACATCCCACAGGTGCACCGTGCCATCCGCGCCGCCCGATGCCAGTTGCAGCGCGCACGCGGCGGACGAGTCAGCGCACGCCGGGCTGAACGCCACCGTATTCACCACGCCCTGGTGAACGCGCAGCGGCAGCCCACCCAGGGACGCCAGCGTACGCTCCAATTGGTCAATTCCAGCCGTGGGCCGCAAGATGTCTCGCTCGCGCGCAAACTGGACCGAACCCACCGACAACAGCGCATTCCACTCGGGCAGAGCGCCCTGCTCGACGGCCGCCTGCGCACTGGTCAAATAGGAAAGCGTCAACGCGTTCTGCTTGGCCGTTTCGGCGCGATCGCGCTCTTGGCGGGCAATTTCTCGCTCCTGCCCCGCGCGATAGGCATTGACCAGGGCGGCCGTGGCTAAGAGAGCAAAGACCAACGCCAGCACGACCGCGGCCGTCCCGATCAAGCGTTGGCGCCGCGTGGCGGCGGCGCGCTCGGCCTCCGCGCTGGCGGTCAGGAACTCCTGTTCCAGATCGCTGAAATCGTCGGGATGAGCCTTCACCAGCGCTTGAAAATCCTTCAGGCGCGCGCCTGCTAGCAGCTTGCTCGCGGCCTTGCCGGCCTGCTGCCAGGCCGCGGCCGGCTGGGTCAGCGGGTTCTGATTCTTCAGCAGCCAGGCGCGGTTCGCGGCCCGGATCGGCTCCACGAAACGATCGTGGACCAGCTCGATCCAGGCGTCGCCGCTGCGGGCTTCGGCGCGCACCAGGAAGCGCCGCTGCAAGGCGCGCACCACGTCGTTGGGCAGACCGCCCGTCTCGCTCTCACCCTGGTGCACCAGGCCGCGCGTGCCGGCTTCGGTGATCAACTCCTTGTCGAACCAGGTGCGCAGACCGCGCTCCGTGACCCCCGCTCGCCGCACATCGGCGTCGGCCAGCGCCACGGCCACTGTCTCTTCATAGAACTGCGCCAGCGCCTGGTTCACATCACCCGCGGCCGCCAGATCGTCGAAGGTGATGACGTCAGGCGAAACCATGCTGCTGACTGGCGCCTGTCGCCTGGCTTCCTGCAAGCGCTCCCACAACTGAAAACACACCACCTGCAGCTGCACCGGCTCCACGTACTGGCCGGCGATCGTGCTTTGCTGGCCGGGCACGCGCACCTGGCGCAGATCGTCCACCAGCCGTTCGGCCACATCGGGCGCGAAGGGACGGTCGCCCAGGTGCGCGGGTTGGCACACCGCGTCCAGGGCCGCGGCCACGCCCATGCGCTCCATGTAGAACCTGGCCCGCAGGCGGTTGAAGGTCAGCTCTGCGTAAGGATCGAGCGCGGCGACGTAATCCTCGCGCAGCGTCAATACCACCCACAGGTTGGGATCATCCAGCAGCGCCTGGTTGAGCTGGCGGAAGAAGGCCTCTCGCTCCTGCCAACGGCCGGGATGGCTGGTGATAATCTCCTCGAACTGGTCAATCATCAGCACGAAGCGCGGGCCGCGCGCCGCGGGTGCGGCGTCAGCGGCCGGCCGATCCACCACGATCTCCGGCTTGTAGACCCAACGCCAGCTGCGCTGACCATCCGCCGCGACGATAGTCTCACGCGCCAGCCGGGCCAGGAAATCGCTCAACCTAACGCCGGCCAGCCGCTCTGGCTGCGTGTCGCTCTGATCTATGCTGGTCATCAGGTTGAAGGCATAGACATTGTCCACCGTCGCCACACCAGCCGGCACCTCACCCGACACCCGGCCCACCGGCAGCACCTGGAAGTGCTCCTCATCGCGCAGCTTGGGAATGATGCGCGCGTGGAGCAGCGAGCTCTTGCCCGCGCCCGACTGGGCGTAGAACAGCAGCAGGCGCTCAGACACGATGCGCGCGGTCAGGTCGCGGGCCTCGCGCTCACGGCCGAAGAAAAAACGCTCCTCCTGCTCCGTAAACGTGCGCGGACCGACGTAGGGGTTAATCGTGGTCTGAGTAGGTGTGGGTGTCATGCCCCGCGCAGCTCCTTTTGCGCATAGTCCGTCAGGCTGCCCCAGAAGACCTCAAACTTGGCCTCGCGCTGCACGTAGTCTGCCACCAGGATGCGCTCATCCTCGTTGTCCGGCAGCTGGATGCCGCAAACGCCGCGGTCTTCCGCCTTGCCGCTGCGCTTGATCAGCCCGGCGTAGAGCACGCGAAAGGCCCAGCTATCGAGGCTGAATCCCAACACGATCAGGTCGTCCTTGAACGCCTTGCGCACCAACGCCGGCACGAAGTCGGCCGACTGGTCGCCCTGGCCCTGGCAGAGATTGCCCAGGTAGTCGAGGTAATCGTCCTCGCTCAGCACCAGCGAATCCACGTAGCGATCCAGGCCCAACAGATGGTAGACTAACGGCTCGCGGTCATTGGGCTGGTAGCGATCGTCAATCGCCGTGGCGATGGAGTCGGACAAGTCCTTGGTCCAGCGGCAGACTTCGGTGCGCGGCGCTTTGCCGGCGCGGCGCAGGGCATCTTCGATGAAGGTGAAGGGCGTGGTGGTCAGGACCGCCTTGAACGGCAGGTTGGCCAGCAGCAGCAGGGGATCGTCCTGGCCGCTGAAGCGCGGATAGCCCAGGCGGTTGGCGAATTCCGACGCCGACACCTGGTCCATCTCGGCCGCGGCCTCGTCCAGCGTGTCCTGGGCCATGCCATCGGCCTGGGCCAGGCGATAGAAATGGTTCTTGACGTAGTTCAGGAAATCGAACTTGAGGGCCTGGTCGGTCAGCGGCTTCTCGCGCGGGCGATACTTGTGATACTTGACCAGATCAACCAGGCTGTTGGCCTGGCCCAGGGGGTACTTGACGTAGCGCGCATAGCTGGCGAGAAACGGCGCGTAGCCGCCCAACATGCGGTCGAAGATCGCCCGGTTGCTGACGATAGGCACCACGCGGCCGGTGCGCAGGCGTTCGCGAAAGGTCAGGCGGCTGGTGTCTAGAGCTGGGTTATCGTCGTCTACGATCAAGGGCATGGGTCAGGACTCCTCATCAAAGGGCAGGGGGCCAAGACGCCTTACGGTATCAAGGCTACCGGATGGCGCAGGATGGTCTTCAGCTTCTCCGGCGCGGCGTTGCGCGGATCGCCCAGGTAAATCTCGTGATGCTTACCGATCATGCGGTAGCCCTTCTCCTGGGCGAAGGCGTCCATGCGCGCAATCGTGGCCGGCTCATTGGCGTAGGGGCCGATGTGCATGATTTGCAGCGCCAGGCCTTCGTGGAAGCGCGCCAGGCGCAGTTTGTCCAGGGCCGGGCTGTCGCCGCGCTTCTTGCGCAGCTGCGCCAGACCCTCGGCAAACATCGCCGGCGTGATGTGCTCCGGCTGCAGAATCATCATGGTCCAGCGCCAGTTGCCGGGTTGGGTGATGTCGAACTCGCCCTCTT
>CAZEPA010000269.1:0-6276 GCA_964513955.1 uncultured Anaerolineae bacterium
TCGAAGGCTTCTTTTTTGTACGCCATCAGCGGCTCGACCTGGGCAAAGGCGCGCAACCCAATGCCTTCACGCAGTTGATCCAGGTCTGTCAGATGACGCTGCCAGCGGTGATCAACGACCTCCAGCATCACTCGGCGCTCGGCATAGCGCATGAACTCGGCGCCCTGTTCGCGCTCTTTGGCTTCATAGGCCTGCGTCGCCAGCTCGCACAGATGGTCAATCAATTCATCCTGGGTTAGCTCTTCCCACGCGTCCACGGTTTCGTCATGCGGCAGCGGCAAGATAGAGGTCACGGCTTGGTGCAGTGCGGGAATGTCCCACTCCGATCGGTCCTGCGCCGTGGTGAACGATTTGACGACGGACTCCAATTCATTTTCCACCATCCCCATGATCGTGGGCTGCATGGTGGCTTTGGTCAGAATTTGACGGCGCTGATCGTAAATAATCTCGCGCTGCTTGTTCACCACATCATCGTATTCGAGCACATGTTTGCGGATGTCGAAGTTGTAACCCTCGACGCGCTGCTGGGCGTTGGCGATGGATTTGCTCACGAGATTGTGCTCAATGGGCATGTCGTCTTCCACTCCCAACCGATTCATGAGTCCGGCAACATTCTCACCGCCAAAACGCCGCATCAGGTCATCGCTGAGCGATAAGAAGAAGCGCGAAGAACCAGGGTCGCCTTGACGGGCGGCGCGGCCGCGCAATTGATTGTCAATGCGCCGCGCCTCATGCCGTTCCGTGCCCACCACATGCAGGCCGCCCAAGTCCCACACCTTCTGCCTGTTCTTCTTGACCTCGATCTCTGCCTCGGCCAGGGCCTGTTCCCACAGACCAGGTTCCAGGCTGGTCAAGTCGTGACCCTGCTTGCGCAGTTGGTCGCGCGCCATGCCTTCCGCGTTGCCGCCCAGCAAGATGTCCACGCCGCGACCGGCCATGTTCGTGGCGATGGTCACGCTGCCAGGGCGTCCGGCCTGCGCAATAATCATGGCTTCGCGCTCGTGCTGTTTTGCGTTCAGTACGCTGTGCGGCACACCGCGGCGCTTAAGCATGCCAGAGAGCATCTCCGACGTTTCAATAGCTACGGTGCCCACGAGAACCGGCCGTTCTTCTCGGTACTTCTCGGCCACATCCTCAACCACCGCTTTGAACTTGGCTTCCTGGTTCTTGAATATCAGGTCAGGCAAGTCCAAACGCCTGAAGTAGCGGCTGCTGGTGGCTGGGTCTTCGTAGGTGACTAAGTCAGCGCCGCTGACTTTCTCGCTGTGCGTCGTCAGTTCCCCGCGTTTGGCGCGGTATTCGATGTTGGTCGGGATCATGGTCACATCGAGGTTGTAGATCTTGCCAAATTCCTCGGCTTCGGTGGCGGCCGTACCGGTCATACCTGCCAGCTTGTGGTACATGCGGAAGAAATTCTGGAACGTGATCGTTGCCAGGGTCAGACTTTCACGCTGGACGCGCACATTTTCTTTGGCTTCGATGGCCTGATGCAGACCTTCTGAGAATCGCCGGCCGTACATCAATCGTCCGGTGAATTCATCCACGATGATCACTTCACCATCCTTGACGATATAGTCGCGGTCCAGGCTGAAGATCACGTGCGCGCGCAGGGCGTTGTCCAAATAGGGCGTTTTGTCGAAATGCTCCGGCGAGTAGAGATTGTCAATCCCAAGCATTTCTTCGATCTTGCTGACGCCTTCTTCGGTCAAGGTAACGACGCGTTCTTTTTCTTCAACTTTGTAATCCACTTGCGGCCGCAGTCGTTTGACCAGCACGGCAAAAGTACGGTAGAGGTCGGAAGACTCTTGCGCCTGGCCCGAAATGATGAGCGGTGTGCGCGCTTCATCAATCAAGATGTTATCCACCTCGTCTACGATCGCGTAGTGTAACTCGCGCTGCGCGGCCTCGTTTGCGGCAAAAATCATGTTATCGCGCAAATAATCGAAGCCAAATTCGTTGTTGGTGCCGTAGGTGATATCTGCTTCATAGGCCGCGCGGCGCGTGACCGGGCGCAAACCCTGGTAACGATCATCAGCCGACTGGAAAGTTGGATCGAATACAAAGGATCCGAGATCAGGGTTGGCCGCAGCCGACTGAATCACGCCCACACTCACGCCGAGCCGGTGGTAGACAGGCCCCATCCACTGCGCGCCGATTTTTGACAGGTAGTCGTTGGGTGTGACCAGGTGCGCGCCGTGGCCGGCTACGGCGTTCAAGAAAAGAGGCAAAGTAGCCACCAGCGTCTTGCCTTCACCAGTGCGCATCTCGGCGATTTTACCCTGGTGCAGCACAATGCCGCCGATCATCTGCACATCGTAGTGGCGCAGACCGATGGTGCGCCGGGCCGCTTCGCGCACGGCGGCAAACGCCTGCGGCAGAATGGCATCCAGCACTTCGCGCTCAGCGGCCTTCAGGTCTTTGACCGCTTGCTCCCATTCGGCGCGACGGCTCTGCTGTTCGCTAAGGTCGGTTTCCTGCACGTAGATTTCCTGCGCCTCTTGCGCAGCCGCGCGCGCGTCAGCAGTTTCCGCAATGACGCGTTGGCGAAAGCTCTCTGTTTGCGCGGCCAGTTCCTCGTCGGCCTTGGCGCGCATCTCGTCTTCCAGGTCGTTGATCTCATCAATCAATGGTTGCAGGCGTTTTACTTCACGTTCATTTGGGTCGCCTACCACCATGGTCAGTAATTTTTTGAACATCTCAGCGTTTTATCCTTAGTCACCCAATAATTAGCCGCGCCGCGATTCACTGGTAGTGGGCGCGCATAACGCCTGTTTTCTCAGGCGCATTAGAAGTCTATGCGAGCTTGCAGTATAGCATAACAACAGCGCCGTGGATAGGAGTGATCATACCCATTGCGCTGTTGATTGTTCGACATCGGTGCGCAAGAACGGCGTTGCGCGGCGTCGGCCGCGGCGATACTCAGCCTTCGTGCTGTGATCTGGCGTTAGTGATCGCCAGGAAAGCCTCCGTCGGGCAAATTGTGATCCAGGGCATCCCATTTGTCAAACAGCGCGCCCACCGATTCACCACGATGGGTGCGCAGAATCACGTCGCTGAGCATCTCGGCCACCGAAACAACCTTGAGTTTCTGGCCGATCACATCGCTCTTTGCCGGCGGAATGGTCACCGTGTCGGCGACCACCACCTGCTTGAAGACTGAGTCGCGCAGATTGGTGGCGGCGGGTTCAGACAAGACGGCATGCGTGGCGCAGGCGTAGATTTCGATGGCGCCCTTATCTTTGACAAATTGGCCAGCCTTCGCCAGGGTGCCCGCCGTGTCAATCTCATCATCTACAACGATCACGTTCTTGTCTTTCACATCACCGATCAGATCGAACATCTCGGTTTGTTTACCATCATACGAGCGCCGTTTTTCGATCACGGCCAACGGCACGGCAAAACGGGCTTGCTGCGGAGCGTCCGGCGCCGCGAGGCTGCCGGTGGCGGCGAAGCGCAGCTTTTCGGAGAGTCGTTCGGCAAAATTGCGCGCTCGCCGTACGCCGCCCACATCTGGCGAAACCACCACCACGTTTGGAATCTGCAGCCGGGCGAAGTGATCCACCAGTGGGTAGAGCGCCGTCAGTTCGTCGGTTGGGATCGTGAAGAAACCCTGGATCTGACCTGCGTGCAGATCCACGGTGACGAACCGATCGGCGCCCGCCACGGTGATCAGATCAGCCACCAGCCGCGCGGTGATGGGCACGCGCGGCTGATCCTTCTTGTCGGTGCGGCCGTAGCCATAATACGGTAGGACGGCCGTGATGCGGCCGGCTGAATCACGATGAAGCGTGTCCAGGCAGATCAGCAGCTCCATGACGTTGTCATTGGTCGGCGCGGAGGTGGATTGAATCAGGAAAACATCCTTGCCCCGTACGCTCTCACCCAACCGGCAAAAGGTATTGCCATTCGAAAACGTGGAGATCTCGATCTCGCCCAGCCGGAAATCAGCGCCTTGTTTCAAACGTAGATACTGGCAGATCGTGTTCGCCAGTGGATGACCCGCGGTTCCCGAGAAAACGGCCATCTTGCCGTACATGCTTAGTCCGGCCATGTCATCGTCCAGTTTCTTGTGATTGATAGCAGATGCATTGCAGATCGTCACTCCCTGCTTTGCCCTGGCGTCGCCGTGTCACGCAAGCGCGGTCAGCAATTGATCGGCTGCGGTGTATGGATCCAGCGCGCGGCTGACGATCTGGTCCACGATGCCGTGCAGCGATTCCTGCGGAATGAGCGCGGCCAGCTTTTCTAACATGCGGCGACGTACGATGCCTTCAAGTTCGTTTGCGGCGCGCACGCGTTCGCGCGCGCCCCACAGGCCGCTTTGGACCAAAAAGGCGCGATGCTGTTCAATGGCAGCCACCAACTCTGGAACGCCGTTGTCTTGCAAGGCGACCGTTTTGATGATGGGAGGCTCCCAGGCCACACCGCGATGCATACTTGGCGTCTCGATGGTCATCAATTGTCCGTGATGGGAAAGTCCGCGCACTTCTTCAGGTGCAATGCCCAACATCATCTTCAACGCCATCACGGTGCGGTCTGCGCCTTCGCGGTCAGCCTTGTTCACCACAAAAACATCCGCAATCTCAAGTACGCCAGCCTTGATGGCTTGCACCTCATCGCCCAGGCCAGGCGCTTCCACCACGACGGTGGTATGCGCCGTGCTGGCAATTTCAACCTCAGCCTGCCCAACCCCCACCGTCTCCACCAGGACCCGCTCAAAGCCGGCGGCGTCCAGCGCCGTGATCACATCGGCCGTGGCGCGCGCCAGGCCGCCCAGGCTGCCGCGCGTCGCCATGGAGCGAATGAAGATGCCCGGATCGCCGCTCAAATCGCGCATGCGCACGCGGTCGCCCAGCAGCGCCCCGCCGGTGAAGGGACTGGTGGGATCAACGGCCACGATGCCTACTGATTTCCCCTGTTGGCGATATACCTTGGCCACAGCATTGACCAGAGTGCTCTTGCCGGTGCCTGGCGAACCAGTGAAGCCAATCACGGCGGCCTGGCCCGTATAGGGATAGAGGCGCGTCAGCAAATCATGCGCAGGCACGCCTCCGTTTTCGACCACGGTGATGGCGCGCGCCAGAGAGCGACGATGACCCAGACGGAGTTGGGCAATCAGTTCAGCCGGTGATTGGTTCATGGTCACACTGGAACCGCGGCCCTTACTTGCGCGCGGATGAAATCAACGATGTCCTGGGTTGAGGTGCCTGGCCCAAACACGCCTTTGATTCCCATCCCTTTCAGAGATTCCACATCTTCGTCCGGGATAATGCCTCCCATCAGCACGACAATCTCATCCATGCCGTTCTCCCGAATTTCCTGCATGATCTTCGGGGCCAGCGCCATGTGCGCGCCGGAGAGAATGGAAAGGCCAATCACATCCACATCCTCCTGCAAAGCCGCTTCGACGATCATTTGTGGGGTCTGCCGAATCCCCGTGTAGATTACCTCAAAGCCGGCATCACGCAACGCGCGCGCTACGACCTTGGCGCCGCGGTCATGACCGTCCAGGCCCGGCTTAGCCACTAAGACGCGAATTTTCCGTTCACTCATAACAATTCAATTCTCCTTGTTTGTTCTGCTGCTCGACGAAATTAGAAAAAGACTGGCTCGTGATAAATCCCAAACACCCCACGCAAGACATCGCACATTTCGCCCAAGGTCGCATAGGATTTAGTAGCTTCGATGATAGGCTCCATTAGGTTGCCGGTCGGCGCGCGCGCGGCCTCCGCCAGACGATGCAGCGCCTGCTGCGCGGCCTGGTTGTCGCGGCCGCTGCGCACATCGTGCAGGCGTTTCAACTGGCGCGCGTAGCCCTGGGGGTCCATTTCCAAAATTGGAATGGCGGTCGCCGACTTGCTGTCAAACTCATTCACGCCCACGATCGTGCGGCGATGCGTATCAATCTCCTGCTGATAGCGATAAGCGGCTTCAGCGATCTCGCGCTGCATGAAACCGCCTTCGAGCGCCGGTATGACGCCGCCCAGGGCTTCGATGCGCTTGAGATAGTGCAGCGTCTCGGTTTCGGTCTGGTTGGTCAAGGCTTCGACGAAGAAAGAGCCAGCCAACGGGTCCACCGTGTTGGCAACGCCGCTTTCATGCGCGATGATCTGCTGCGTGCGCAGCGCGATGGTGACCGCTTTGGCGCTGGGCAGAGCCAAGGCCTCATCCATCGAGTTGGTATGGAGGGATTGGGTGCCGCCCATGACGGCCGCCAGCGCCTGAAGGGCGACGCGCACGATGTTGTTTTCCGGCTGCTGCGCGGTCAGGCTGACG
>CAZEPA010000270.1:0-6276 GCA_964513955.1 uncultured Anaerolineae bacterium
CATCCTCGCCCAGTCATGGGCGGCGATGCTGAATGCACAAAGGATGAAGTACGGGGTTCGCTGATCTTTTAGCCCTGTACCGCTTTCGTCAATATAGAACAGTATCATGCGTTGGATCCTTGAAGTGATCGCGTATGGCGAGACGGTCCTCTTTGACATCTGAGGTCTCGCTGGCAAGCCTCTCACACAAATTGCCGCCGGTTTCAACCGCCAGGCCCCGTCCCTCACAAACGCAGTTTAGCGCGCAACGCCTTCCAGTCTGCCTCGATTTGCGGCCGGATCTCATCCCAGAAATTCCCCATGTACTTCCGGAACTCATCCCAAAAATTCTCTGCGTACTCCCGGACCACCGCCCAACTCTCCAGCAACCTTTGCGGGAGCGATATCGTCACCGCCGTTGCGCTGTCAACTCTGAAATCCCGGATCGTACTTGCCTGGCCCTCTGCGACTGAGTTACCGAGCTGTTGCGCAATAGCAGCCGCCTGTACAACCGCAGTCAAGAATTGGGTGTTCTCGCCCTGGGAGATTCGAAGTTCCACAAATAGCCACAACACCATCAGGAATAGACCAAGGAGAACCAAGGCAGAAACCTGCGGTATAGTGATTTCGCCGCCCGGTCCGGTCGAGATACCTCCACTGAACAGGATAGCCACAAGCGCCGCAAAAATTCCCAAGAGGCCGGCCGATACTTCCAGCCTGCCCTCAGTTCGCGCCTGCTGTTCCAACCTGAGCGTGGTCAACCTCTCGCACAAAAGAATCTCCTCTTGGGTAAAGTTGTCCGCGAGAGTGCCGGCAATCTCCCTAATCGCACCCGTATCCAGCGGATCAACGATTCGCCAGTAACCGGCGGCCAATAGGAGTTTTCTGACCAGGCCTGGAGAGGACATTACGAGCAACAAGGCCACAAAAAACGCAAAAATCGCCAAGAGCACAGCGAGAGTTATCAGCCACCAGACCCGCGGCCACCAGGCTTCTGATTCGTAGATCGCGAGGAATGCACTCACACTGAAGATGAACGCGAGGATCGTGGCAAGCTGCAAGACCGTCCGCCGCACCAGCGAGCCAGAAACATTGGCGTGAAGCTGCAAGTAACCATAGGTAGCCTGCAGCGCCTTCACCACGACGACCGCAAGCCCTAAACCAGTGAGCAAGGTAAAGCCATCACCGATGGAATGAACTGAATTCGGCACGGGGCTTCCCTGCTCCAGCTCTGAGAGATCCCCCACAACCTGTTCGACTAGGCCGCCGAGACTGTCGTTCATCGCTTTAAACCAGAAGTATACGACCATCGCGTAGAGAGTCAACGTCATGACCATGCGGAAGATCAACCGTACGAAATAGTATGCCTCACGAAAAATGGATGTCGCACTGATGATATGCTCAGACTGCCAGGCCAGTTGGGCGACGTCAAGCAGCGTATTGTAGCGCTTGTAAAAACCGTCAAGTTGATTCATCTCCATCAGCCGCATCTCCTGAGGTCAGGCTGCTTACAGGATCACCGGACTCCCGGCCTCAATAAGCTCGACAATCTCAGTCCGCAACTCAGCCAGGTACGCATCCACCTCACTGACGCTCTTCAGCGTGGTGGACCTCGGCCGCACGCGCACCGCCTTCGGCTCCAGCAGCTTTGCCGCCTGCTCCCGCGCCTGGCGCATGCGCGTCGGCACGACCAGCGCCTCGGTGGCCCAGGCATCCAACGGTTTGGCGTCCAATGCAGCCAGGAGCAGGTCATCGGTGCCGATGTGCAGTTCGGCAATCGGGCCCAGTCCCTGGGCGTGCAAAATGTCCCACCACTGCGCATCGCTCAACTTGTTCCACTCGGCCGTCTCGCTCAGCGCGGCCAGTTCCCGCTCGCGTGCGTCCACCACGCGCTGCCGGGCATCCCCGATCGCCTGGCGCAGGTCGGTGGTTAGGCTGTCCAACAGCGGCTTGACCGGATCCGGTTCGGCCAACAGCAGGCGCTGCGCGATGATCGCTTCCACCTGGGGCCGGACGACATCGGCCACCGGCCGGCCGGTTGCGTGGGCCAGCAGCCGGCCCAGCTTGCTCCACTGGGGCAGGCGCGTCTCTTTCGCGGCCCGGGCCTGGCTCCAGGCGCGCTGCTGCGCCAGCAGCGTCTCCCGCGCGTCGAAGACCGCGGCGAACTGCTCGTTGCCGCTGAGCGCCTGCAGGTCCTTGATGGCCTCGGCCGACGGCTTTTCGGGCAGCGGCGGCGGGCCGCCGGCCGCGGCCGCCAGCTCGCTCAGCTTCTCCAGCACCAGCGGCAGCGCCTGCGCCTCCTCGCCGCTCTTGACGGGCAGGCCGAGGTCCTGGATCAGCTTGCGGACGCCGATCCGCTGGGCCGCGGTGATGACCACGGCCTCATTCTTGAACTCGATGACGCCAATCTGCGACTGCACGATCTGTTTGGCAACCAGGGGCTGCCCGTTGCGCTCCGCGCGCACCGTATTGCCGGCCACCAACGCCAGCAGCGCGCCGTCAACGGCGTCGCCGGGCCAACCGTAGCCCGCGCCGCCGAACTGCTTGCGCACGTCGGCGCCCTTACGCTTCTGGCCCCCCAGGAAGCTCTGCACTTCTTTGCACACCGGGTGATCCTCGGCGTTGCCCATGTAGCCCAGGCCGGACAACGGATCCCCCGCGCCTTCCCCCGCGCGCTTGACGACCTTGCCCCAGTTGGCGTCATCGGCCAGCTTGAAGTTGGGGAAGAGCCGCGCCAGCGCGTTAGCGATGGCGGTCTCGACCGACGCGGCGACGCTGTCCCCGGCGATCTCATTGCCGCCGCCCTGGTACACCCGGGCATTGGCGATGCTGGCGGCGACCCCCGCGGCCACGCGCTCGTTCTCCGAAGTGAGGCGTGAAAACATGGCCTGGTACGCGGCCGCGCCCTCGGGGCTCGTCTTCGGCGTAGGCTCGGCCTCGATGGTGGTCTTGGCGGCCGCGGCCCCGGCCAACGCGGCCTTGAGTTCTTCATCGCCCTCTCGCGGCAGAAACACGAACACGATGGGGCTGCCGGCGCCCGCGGCCTGCGCTTCGTCTCGAAACGCCTTCTCGGAGGTTGACCAACCGTCGCGCACCCACACCGGCACGGCATCGGAGCCGGACGGCGGTGCGTCGGCGCCGAAATGAATCTCGAAGCGCCGCGCGGTTTTGCTCTGTCCCTGCACGGTCCGGATCTTCTTCAGCGCTTCCTGCACCGCGCCGCGCAGTGCGGTGGCCCGATCCGCGGCGATGCGCGTGTCGTCCGCCTTGATCTTGGCATAGTGCGTGTTGTAGATGCGCGTCCATTCGCGGCTCTCCTGGGTCTGCAAGCGGTAGGCGCCGTCCACGGCCATCAAGACGCCAGCGTCCACCAGTTGCGCCAGCAGCCCCGGGATCTGCCCGCGCAGCACAGCGCTGCCCGCGGTCAGGTCCTCGACGAGCAGATCGGCCAGTGTATCGGGGGTGGCAGCCAGGCCGGCTGCAGCCACGCCAGCCTCCGGCATTTCGCCAATCAAGAAGATCAGGGCGCACAACCGGGCCTTGAGCACGCCGGCCGCCGAACCGTCCTTGCGCAGTTCATCAATGGTGGCCGCGATCTCCGGTAGAAGGACGCGGCCCAGGAGCATGGCTGACTTCTGTTGGTCATAGAGGGTGTCCGCCCCGACGACGACGCCTAGCGGCCGGTCGGCCACGCCCTTTGTGGCCTCGTGCACCACGCGCAGCTGGGTGCGCAGTTGCGCTGCCGTGCCTGCGCGGTCAATCGCGCGCAGCGCCCGCTCCCAGAAGCGTCGCCGGGTGGGCAGCAACGGGTAGTCCGGCGCGAGGTCGGCGTAGTCGGCGCTGGCGGCCCCGATCTTGCTGCCCGCCAGATGCCGGCTGATCTCCCCGCTCGCCGCGTCCAGCACGCTCTTTAGATTTGCGACTTTATCCGGCGCCTTGCGCAGCACCACCTCGCGCACGACCCGCTCTACATCCTTATCTTCCAAGGCCACCCGCACGGTGAACCGGTCCTGCAGCTTGGAAAGCTGGGGGGTCGCCTCCAGCGCGGCCTGGCCCGTGCCCACAAAGAGGATGCGGCTGCCGAAGCGGGTCGAGCACGCCTCCACGATCTCCTGCACCGCCAGGGCGCGGTCCGGCTGTTCGCCGATGGACTGCTGCATCTCATCCAGCACGAGGAGCGTCAACGGCAGCTTGCCAGGCGTTTTGGATTGCAGGCGCAGCACATCCGCCATGACTTGCAGCAGCTCGTCATCATCAATGGCGGATTTGCCAGGAAACTCCGCCTGCAGCTTGTCCGATACGGCGGTGGCATCCGCGGCCAGGCCGGGATAGGCGTCATGGATGCTCTCGGCCAATTCCAACGAGACGTGCATGTTGGCCAGCTCAAACGCCAGGTCTGCCCCGCGCTGGCTGACGCCAGCGGCAACCGCATCATAAATGCCTTTCAGCTTGAGCCAGGTGACCAGGCGCGCCGGCGCAACCTCGACCGGCAGACCCGCGCTGCGGAACAGAATCCTCAATATGTCGAGGTGAATGTTGGGGCTTGTGCCGAGCTTGCCCGCGGCCGCCCACAGCCCACCGTGGCGCACCCCTTCGCCGCTCAGTTCCACCAACAGGTCATTCAATTCCACAGGCAGCTTGATCAGCCCGCGCGCCTGCGCGCCGTCCGGCAAGGTCACGTTGTTCCAAAGGTACTGCAGCACGCGCACGAAGTGTGACTTGCCGCTGCCATAGAAGCCGCTGACCCACACGGCCGGCTGCTTGGGTTTCGCCAGGTGGGTGAGGTAAGTAGAGAGCACGCGCACCAGCCCGCGCTGGTATTCACCCTCGCACACAAAGGAGGTCAGCTCATAACGCAGGACATCCCATTCTTGGGGGCGCTGCGGGTCGCCCACGACTGTAACGCCATCGTTGGGGATGGTGAAGGTCGTTGGATCCGTGGAGAAGACTTCTCGATTGAGCATGGCTTTATCCTTGCCTATCGGCCGTGATCGGCACGGCCAGATAGTTCCAGCCGTCCCGGGCATCCAGCAGGCGGTACACCTTATTTTCGTAGCGGCCGGGGAAGAAGATCAAGAGCCGGCCAACCACGGTCTGGGTGACCTGCCCGAGCACGTCGGAGGCGCGCACAATGCCGAAGAGTGAGCCGAGTCCACCGATCGCGACGACGGTGCGCTGGTCCACCCCTGGGGCAGCAAGCGTAGCTTTGATCTGATCTGCGACCGCTGTCGTGAATCCGCTCAGCGCAGCCTCGTTCAGCAGCTCAGGCCGCTTGAAGTAGGGCTCCCGGTAGCGATGCGCCGTCATCCAGCGGGCGAAGGCGTCGGTGAGGTCAACATACTGCCAGCCGTGGCCGGCCTTCTCCGTAGCGATCTGGAATTCCTGCAGGCGAAATCGCAGGCGGCGCTCCTGGGTCGGTTCATAGACGACAAACCAAACCTTTTCTGCGCCCGACAGGCGCTCAGTCCAGGGCATACCGACCAAGCGTTCATACTGCTGCACCAGAAGCTCGATTTCACTCATCGCCAACCTCCTCCCTGAGCAGGTAGGAGAAGCGCACGTCGGTCACGTCACCGGCATGGCGATACTCCAGCCAACCCAGGCGTGAGGCGGCGAAGGCCTGCTCGTGCAAGCGTGGCAGGGACGCATCTGTGATCTTTGCCCAAAACGTCTCGAACAAAGCCGCGCCGCGGCTGCCGCAGAGATATCCCAACAACAGCGCATAGGCCGTGGCAGCCGGGCCGCAAGATGCGGCGGCCCGCGTCTTGTTAGACCTGCCCTGCAGGTGGCCTGAATGTGTCCAGGTCGCGGCTGCGTGCCGGCTGATGCTGGCGCAGGTCATGGGGTTGAGCCGGCCAGGAAATTGTTCCGCGACCGCCTCAGCCAACAGAGCTGGGGAGACTGAATGGCCGGGTTGTACGGATAGAATGGTTTTGGCGGTTGCGCGCAGCAGCGGATCGCGCGCCAGCGCGACCAGCAGCGCCAGGGTCGGCTGCTCAGTCGGCGCTTCATCCCACAGGTCACGCAGCGCTCGGAACACGACGAATGAGCGGCTCAGGCCATAGAGCTCGCGCAGCCTGCGCAGCGACTCGCGACGCGTGGCCGCGGTGCGCTTGAGCAGGACATTCTGCTTCAGGATTGCGTCCCCATACCGCTCATAAGTGGTCAAAGGTGAACATGCGGCCAGCAGCAGGCGCAGCTCGGCCAGCATCATGGTGCGGCTGGCGTGCGGCCCTCCAGGCCCGTTGTCAAAACCAAACTGAAGGGCGGATTCAGGAACCGTAATCATGGTGCAGT
>CAZEPA010000271.1:0-6262 GCA_964513955.1 uncultured Anaerolineae bacterium
TGCGCGCCCAGATGCGGCGGCCGGCGCGATATTTGGCGATTTCCTCGAAGAAGTCGTTGTGCGCATTGAAGAAGAAGGAAAGGCGCGGGGCAAAATCGTCCACCTTCATGCCGCGTGCGATGCAGGCATCCACATAGGCCAGCCCGTCGGCCAGGGTGAAGGCCAGCTCCTGCACCGCCGTGCTGCCGGCCTCGCGGATGTGATAACCCGAAATGCTCACGGTGTTCCACAGCGGCATGTGCTGTGTGCCAAACTCGATGGTGTCTACGACCAGGCGCATGGATTGGCTGGGCGGAAAGAGGAATTCTTTTTGCGCGATGAATTCCTTGAGAATGTCATTTTGCAGCGTGCCGCGCAACTGCTGCCGCTGGTAGCCTTGCTTCTCTGCGGCCACAATGTACATCGCCCAGATAATGGCAGCCGGGCTGTTGATCGTCATGGAGGTGCTGACGTCGCCCAGGGGAATTCCATCAAACAGGGCTTCCATGTCGGCCAGCGAGCTGACGGCGACGCCGCACTTACCGAATTCGCCCAGGGCTTCAGGTGCATCGCTGTCATAGCCGTAGAGGGTGGGCATGTCGAAAGCCACCGACAGCCCCATGTTGCCCTCGCTCAGGAGGTATTTGTAACGGGCATTGGTTTCCTCGGCCGTGCCAAAGCCGGCGAACATGCGCATCGTCCACAATCGCCCACGGTGCATCGTGGGATAAACGCCGCGGGTGAACGGATAGTCGCCCGGCAGTCCCAGGTCCTGAACATAGTCCATGTCGGCCACATCCAACGGTGTGTAGAGGTGATTGATGGGGACGCTTGATGTGGTGATAAACTCGCGTGGGCGTTCCGGTGCACGCGCCCGCGCTTGTTGCAGCGTGGTCTCTTCCCACTGCTCAACAGCCTCTTGGATTTGGGCCAGGCCGGCTTTGTCGTACATGTTCGTCACCTCCGTGGTGCAATCGCTTGACAAGGCGCCACAACGCAGTGCGTCATTGCAGCGCGTTACTCTCATTTATTTTACTCGAAGTGGGCGTCGTGCGCCAGTTAGGACGCGAGCGGGAATAAATCTCACGGCGCCGCCTGCGAAAACGGCCGCCGCGCGCCGCCTGCCGCATGGATCACGGCGCCGCCAGCCACTGCCCGCTCAGCGCCGCGTGGATGCACTGTTCCAACTCTCCGAAACGCATGGTAACGCCGCTGTGCGCCGGTGCATAACAGGCCATTTTGCCCGCGTTCGTCGCCATACTCTTGATGCCAAGCTGCTTGATGGGCGCGACCACCGCGCAGGTGTCGGCGACCACCAGACCGCCCGCGCTCTCGATGTCTTGCACCCAGCCAGCCGCTTCGGCGCGCTGGCGAATCAAGCGACCGGTGGTGACCCACAGCCGCGTGGCGAGATGTTGGCCGCGCACGGCTTCTGCCACGGTCTGAATTTCACTCAGACTGGCGTGCGGGCAGCCGATCGTCACCAAGTCAATCGCGGACACTTCTGGATTGGCATCCATCACCGCATAGGCCGGGGCCAGGCTCTCGATGCGCAGGCGACGAGCGCCTGTCTGGATCAAGGACTCGCCCAGGGCAGCGGCCTCGGGTGTGTAGCCAGCGATGTGATAAAGCGCAACCGCGGCGTAGCCAGCCAGAGCCGCGCCCAGGGTCTTAAGTCGGTCGCCAGCCGCGCCGCCAGCGGTCACGTCGGCCGGCAAGGGCGGCAGCCAGGCGCCCAAGTCGCTGAACCAAAGACAGCCGTTGCCCACCTGCTTGCCGATCAAATAGCCCAACGCGCCAAAATCAGCGATGGATCGCACCGGGCAGGCGATCTCGATGATCCAGTTGGCGCGGCGCCCTTCATCGAGGTGATAGCCGTAGCGCGCGGTGCGCCCCACGATGGCCGCGGCCAGCGCGCTAGGGCCGCCTTCGCGATTAGTGCGCAAGGCCAGGATCGAATTGCCGAAGGCGACCGCGCTCGATTCGGCCCAGGCGACGTGATCGCCCACGCGCAGGCCGGATTCCGGCAGCAGGTAGGGCACGCAGCTGAGGGTCTGCTGCACGCCGAGCTTGCTGAACGCGCTAATCGCCTTCAGCTGCGGCTTGGCAAAGGCTTCGTTGATGCCCATTTCTTGCCAGCGGGCCTCTTCCATGCCCATCGGGTTGAGCATCGTGGATACGCGCACGCGGCCGCCATCGTCCGCCCATTGGCTGAGGAAGGCAACACCCGCGTCGCCGATGTTTTTGTAACTCACGCCGGCAATCTGGGCGTGCGTGATCGGCACCAAGTCCGGCGCGCCATAGATGCGACCCAGCGTCGCCACAATTTCCAGGGCGCGCTGCACGCCAGGCCCCTGCGCGCCCTGTAACATCGCTTGTTCTTCGTCGTTCAAATAAAGGTTAACCATCGTTTGTTGATCCGTTCTGCGGCATGGGCGCCGGCTGGCGTCCGCTCAAATTGTTGGCAGATGATTCAGCCGCCAGCGCCGAATGCCAGGAGGTGCGCTAGCGGCTGCGGTTGAGGAGATGATCCAGCAGCAGGAAAATGACGAGCGCGATAACCAAGATCATCGCGGCAAAGCCCAGGGGCGACAAGGGCACAATGAAAACTATGCGCACCTTCTGCCAGATGATGAGCAAGGCCACGATCAAGGCAATTGTGAAAAGTAAACTGCGCGAACGTAAATTCATGATACTCCCTTGAAAATGCACCGCTGTCAATGAGCCATTTTCATCCACAGTGGTGAGCCGTGGCTCATAGACAACTCCTCCCAATGGTCTGCCGACACGCGCCTATCTTAGCACCGGAAATCAGAAAGCAGCAAAATGATGCACGTCATGGTTAGGCCCTGGCTTGCTCACTAGACTGTGGGTCATCCTCTCGTCGTCTACTCGCTTTGGGGATGCCTGTGACGCCAATCACCTGCCCCCGGGCGCGTGGTCGGCCGATTGAATTCGACGAACTCTGTCTTGGATGTCGCACTCCCGTCACGTGGTGGAGGAAAAACGGTGTACGACCTGATTATTATTGGCGGTGGACCAGCCGGACTATCGGCGGCCGCCTATGCTCTACGTCAACATCTCAACATCTTGCTGATTGGCGACCAGGTCGGCGGGCGCGTAGGCTGGCGGCTGGATTTGCCCTGGCTGGAAAACCAACACAGCCTGGCGGGCGAAGACCTGGTGCGTTCACTCAAGGCTGAAGTGCACCTGCGGCATCTTGCGCGCGTGCTCGACCGGGCCGTGGAGGTGGAGGCATTCAACGATCTCTACCGGGTGCGAACGGCTGCCGGGGTTTTTGAAACGCGCACGCTGCTCATGGCAACCGGCGCTTATCCCCGACGCCTGCAGGCGCCGGGAGAAGAAACCTTCTATCTGCGCGGGCTTTCCTATTCGGCTATCACCTACGCTTCGGCCATGTTGGATCGGGTCGTCGCCGTGATTGGCGACGGCCCGCTGGCCCTGCGCAGCGCAGCCGAATTGGTGCGCGCAGCCGCGCGCGTCTACCTGGTGGCGGACGATTCTGCTTGCCGCGCGACCCCGTGGGGGCGGCGGCTGGCCGAAGCGTCGCATCTGACCTGGCTGACCGGCTACCGGGTCGAAGCGATTGCTGGCACGGAGTACGTGGAGGAACTGGTGGTGCGCGGCGCACACGGCCTGCAAACGCTTAAGGTAGACTGCGTCTTTGTGGAAATTGGCCTGGAAGCAAATTCGGGTCTCGTGGCGCACCTGGTGCAGCACGATGCGCAGCGGCGCATCATGGTGGATCAACGCAATCGCACGAGCCGGCCCGGCATCTACGCGGCCGGGGATGTGACCGATGTCTACGCGGAGCAGATTCTGGTTGCTGTCGGAGAAGGGGCCAAAGCCGCGCTGAGTGCGTCCGAGTATTTGGCTGAACTGGGATCGTAACGGCGATGCGTTGCCTGTTGGTGCGCGGAAGTCTCTTTACGCGTCGCTGCGTACTCGCTTGCTGACGTACACGATGTCCAGATGCTGATGATAGCCAGCGGCGGCGAACAGGGCTAACGAGGCATCGTTCCAGCGCTCGATCAACGCGCTCCAGATTTCGATGCCCAGGCTGGCGAACCAGGCTTCACAGGCGGCGATGAGGCGTTGGGCCACGCCGCGGCGGCGATAGGCTGGCGCCACTGCCAGGCGGTTGATAATCCCCCGTCGGCTATCGTGGGTGGCGATCACCACGCCGACCAACGTCGGGCCTTCCCACAGCCCGATGACCCGCTGCACCTGGCTTGCCAGTTGGCGGGCAAACGCATCACGGCTGTCACGGCCGGCAGGTCGAACAGGGAGCCTGGCAAGTTCCCAGAGAGCCAGCAGTTGGTCGTAGTCTGCCGCCGTAAGCAAGCGTTCTTCAAGTAGGCCGGTTTCAGGCATTGAGAGTTCCTTGCGGAGGAGTGAATCATGCAAGCACGCGATATCATGACCAGACAGGTCATTACGATCAGCCCCGAGGCGACGATAGACGAATTGGCGCAGTTGCTGACCACCCAGCGTATCAGCGGGGTGCCGGTGATGGACAGCAGCGGTCGCCTGGTTGGCGTTGCCACCGACGCGGATGTGATTATCAAGACCGGCGCGCGCGTGAGCGACATCATGACGCCTCACCCCATCACCGTGCGCGAAGATGCGCCGCTAGAAGAAGTGGCCATGATCCTGGCCGGCCATCACATCAAGCGTGTGCCTGTGATGCGCGACGAAGTCCTCGTGGGGCTGGTCAGCCGCGCAGACATCGTCAAGGCTGTGGCCCGGCGCACCTGGCGTCCCGATCAGATCGTGGATTACGAGCTGAGCATCGCCTAGTTCGAGCATCTGAGCGTCGCTGTATTCGGTCCTGACCGGTCACTGCGCAGGCATCCTGCGCCGAATGCAGCCGCCCAGTGAATTCGGGCCGCAACTGTTTCCCGGTCACGTTGGCCGTCGCCGACCGGCGGCGCGTCCACGCCGGTTGGACGCTCCGCGGCGCGCCCATCAGGCGCGAAGGGAATCGCAGGCTGGCGTAGGGGCGCCGTCTGTGCAGCGGCTCTTCTTGGCGCAGAGGAACACAGAAGGTGATCTGCGCTCCTCCGCACCGCATGTGCGTGTGGGGTGCTGCCCTCTTACGTCTACTCGTCTACCGTGCGGAGATGCAGTTCGCGCAGTTGCCCGGCTGCGATCGGCGACGGTGCGCCAAAGAGCAAATCGCTGGCCGTGGCGGTCTTCGGGAAGGCGATCACCTCACGAATGTTGCCGGCGCCCGCAAAGAGGGCAACGAGCCGCGCCATGCCCAGGGCGATTCCGCCGTGCGGCGGCGCGCCAAACTCAAAGGCGTCGAGTAGTTGACTGAATTGAAGCTGCTGTGTCTCCTCGTCAATACCGAGCTGCGTGAACAGGCGGTTTTGCAGCTCGCGGCGGTGAATACGAATGCTGCCGCCGCCCACTTCCCAGCCATTCAAGATCACATCATAAGCCTTGGCGCGCACGCTGCCCGGATCGGACTCGAGGCGTTCCCAATCTTCGTCCAGCGCCGAGGTGAACGGATGGTGCACGGCTGTCCAACGCTGTTCTTCGGCGCTGAACTCCAACAAGGGAAAGTCGGTCACCCAGCAGAAAGCGAAGACGCTGTCATCCATCAGCCCCAGGCGGCGCCCCATCTCCAGGCGCAAATTGCTGAGCGCCTGCGCGGTGACGGCGGGGGCCGCAGCGACAACGAGCACCAAGTCGCCCGATTGGGCGCCGGTGCGTTCAAGCAGGCCCTGGAATTCAGTGGGCGATAGGAATTTGGCAAACGATGAGCGCACGTGGTCCCGATCGGGCGTCACGTCCGCAGGCAGAGCCAGCCAGGCCAGGCCCTGCGCACCGTAGCGCTTGACCATTTCCGTCAGCTCATCCACCTGCTTGCGTGAATAACCGGCGCAGCGGGGCGCGCAAATCGCCTTGATCTGGTCGCCTTTGGCCACGGCGTTGGCGAAGACGCCAAACGCGCTGTCCGCGAACAGGTCGCTCAAGTCGCATAACTCTAAGCCGAAACGGAGATCAGGGCGGTCATTGCCAAAGCGCGTCAGGGCCTCCGCGTAGGTCAGACGCGGGAAGGGGACCTGCTGAATGCGTTTGCCAGTGACGCTGGCTTCGCCGGGCTGGGCTACGCTCTCAACCAAATGAATCAGCATCGCTTCGATCAGTCCCATGACATCATTGCGATCCACAAACGACATTTCCAGGTCAAGCTGCGTAAATTCTGGCTGCCGGTCCGCGCGCAGGTCTTCGTCACGGAAGCAGCGGGCAA
>CAZEPA010000272.1:0-3303 GCA_964513955.1 uncultured Anaerolineae bacterium
GCATCTGTCCGCAACAGGTGAAGCGAGATGAGCCAACCGCCGACGGCCGCCGCCCCTCTACGAATCGCACTGATACCCGGCGACGGCATTGGCCAGGAAGTGACGCCAGCCGCGGCCGCGGTGCTGCAAGCCAGCGGGGTCGCGCTGCAGTTCGTCACGTTGGAGGCTGGCTGGCAAACGTTTGCACGCACTGGGGCAGCTATAGCGGATGAGACTATGCACACGCTTGCGCAGATGGACGGTGCGCTCTTCGGGGCCGTCAGCAGCCCTTCGCATCCGGTCGCTGGCTACCGCAGTCCCATCGTGCAGCTGCGTCGGGCGTTCGATCTCTACGCCAATTTGCGGCCGTCGGTCAGCGCGCCGGTGCCAGCCAGTCGCCCCAACGTTGACCTGCTGATCGTGCGGGAGAACACGGAGGGGCTTTACGCGGGGCGTGAACGGTTAGAGGGCGACACTGCAATCGCCGAGCGCGTCGTCACCCGCCGCGCCAGTGAACGTATTATGCGCGTCGCCCTGGAAAAGGCCCGCCAACGACGCGGGCTGGTCACGTTGGTGCACAAGGCCAACATTCTGCGCGTGAGCGACGGCCTCTTTCGCGAGGCCGCGCTGAGCGTGGCCGCGGCGTTCCCCGACGTGATGGTGGAGGAGGGGCTGGTGGACAGCGTGGCCTATCACCTGGTGCGCGAGCCGGCGCATTTCGATGTCATCGTCACCACCAACCTGTTCGGCGATATCCTCAGCGACCTGGCGGCTGGTTTGACCGGAGGTCTGGGGCTGGCGGCGTCGGCCAACCAGGGCGACCGCTTTGTGGTCGCAGAACCGGTGCACGGCTCCGCACCGGACATCGCGGGGCGCGGCATCGCCAACCCCCTGGCCGCGATACGCGCAGGCGCCTTGCTCCTGCGCAGCCTGGGGCAGGCAGGCGCGGCCGACCGCATCGAAAGGGCCGTCAACCACGTGTTGACGAACGGCCCGCTGCCTCCGGATCTCGGGGGAACCGCGACGACGGCGGAGGTTACGCAGGCGGTGATTGAGAGGATTGGAGAACGGAGATCAGAGACCGGAGACCGGAGATCATCCGCCTTCCACGTACCTGATCTCTAATCTCCGATCTCTGATATCTGACGACGAGAGCAAACCATGAGGAGAATTCCAAGATGAGTGACGTGATGTGTCCAGAGTGCGCCGCGCAGATTGAGATCGGCGGCGATGTGGTGGCTGGCGAGATCGTGCAGTGCCCGGAGTGCGGCGTCGAGCTAGAAGTGCTGAGCACCGCCCCGCTGACGGTTGACCTGGCGCCGGAAGTCGAAGAGGATTGGGGAGAGTAAGCCATGCGCATCGGTGTGCTGCTGTCACGCGTGCGCGTGGAAGAAAAATTGATCCTCGGCGCCCTGGAACGGCGAGGCGTGGAACACGCCACGCTGGACGATCGTGAGGTGATCTTCGAATTAGGCCGCAGCAGCTTCGACTACGACGTGGTGATCGAACGCTGCATCAACCACAGCCGCGCGCTGTACGCGCTGCGCATCCTGAACGACGCCGGGGTGCCCACGATCAACACGTTTCAGGTGGCCGACACCTGTGGCAACAAGCTGTTGACCACCAGCGCGCTCTTTCGCCGCGGCGTGGCGTCGCCGCGCACCCTCGTGGCCTTCACGCCCGAATCGGCGCTGCAGGCCATCGAAAGCCTGGGCTACCCGGTGGTGCTCAAGCCGGCGGTTGGTTCCTGGGGCCGGCTGCTGAGCAAAATTAACGATCGCGAGGCGGCCGAGGCCATTCTGGAGCACAAGGAGACGCTCGGCACCTACCACCACTCGATTTTCTACATCCAGGAATATGTGCGCAAACCGGGGCGCGACATTCGCGCCTTCGTCGTGGGGGACGAAACGATCTGCGCCATCTACCGCCACTCGCCGCACTGGATCACCAACACGGCGCGCGGCGGTCAGGCCAGCGTCTGCCCGGTCACGCCGGAGCTGAACGATCTGTGCGTGCGTGCAGCCACGGCCGTGGGCGGCGGCGTGGTGGCGATTGATGTGTTTGAGGATCCCGAGCGCGGCCTGCTCATCAACGAGGTCAACTACACGATGGAGTTCCGCAATTCGATCGAGCCGACCGGCGTGGATATTCCGGGGCGCATTGTGGACTTTGCCGTGCGCGTCGCGCGCGACGGCTGGGCCGCGGCCAACGGCTGGCATCCGGCCGACTTGCCGGTTGGCGCGCCGGGCGCGTCCGAGGTCGGCCCGTGAGCGAGCGCCTGCGCGTGTCCATCCTGGGCGGTTCCGGCTACACCGGCGGCGAACTGCTGCGCCTGCTGCTCGATCATCCACACACGGACGTGGCCCAGATTACGTCGGAGCGCCACGCGGGCCGCTTCGTGCACTTCGTCCATCCGAATCTGCGCGGCCGGACGCGGTTGAAGTTCACGACAGCCAGCGAGCTGCAGGCCGTGGACGTGCTTTTCAGCTGCCTGCCGCATGGCGCCGCGCAGCAGCGTATCGAACAGTTGGCTGGGCTGGCGCCCCGCATCATTGACCTCAGCGCGGACTTTCGCCTGCGCAAGCCGGATGATTATGTCACCTGGTACGGCCAGGCGCACGCCGCGCCGGCCTGGCTCGATCGTTTCGTTTATGGCCTGCCAGAGCTGCACCGCGAGGACCTGCGTCAGGCTACGTACGTCAGCGGCGTCGGCTGCAACGCCACGGCCGCCACTCTAGCCCTGTGGCCGCTGTTCAAGGCCGGCCTGGCTGATCCGGCGCGTGACGTGATCGTTGAGGTGAAGGTTGGTTCCAGCGAAGGCGGCGCGGAGCCAGGGCCTTCCTCTCATCACCCGGAGCGCGCGGGCGTTGTGCGCAGCTTCGCGCCGACCGGCCATCGCCACACGGCCGAAGTGCGCCAGGCGCTGAGTCAGGCCGGCGCCGTACCACCCATCCACCTGTCGGTGACGGCTGTGGAGCTGGTGCGCGGGGTGTTAGCCACCGGGCATGTGTTTCTGCCCGATCGCAGCCTCAGCGACAAAGACCTATGGGCCGCGTATCGAGCCGCGTACGGCAGCGAGCCGTTCGTGCGCATCGTTAAGGAGCGCCAGGGGCTTTACCGCTACCCGGAGCCGAAAATCCTGGCCGGCAGCAACTACGCCGATGTCGGTTTCGAACTGGACGCGGACACCGGCCGCGTCGTGGTCCTCTGCGCGCTAGACAACCTGATGAAGGGCGCGGCCGGCAGCGCGGTGCAGTGCCTGAATCTGATGGCGGGCTGGGAAGAGACCGCAGGATTGGGGTTTGCGGGGCTGCATCCGGTGTA
>CAZEPA010000272.1:3403-5708 GCA_964513955.1 uncultured Anaerolineae bacterium
TGTGCCAGGAGATTGCCGACCGGCTTCAGCAGGGGGAGCGGCTGGTGTTGGTGCACGGCGGCGCGGAGACGACCGATGCGCTGGCCGCGGCACTGGGACATCCGCCGCAGTACGTCACCTCGGCCTCTGGGCACGTCAGCCGGCGCACTGACCGACGCACGCTGGAGATCTTCGAGATGGCGTACTGCGGGCAGATCAACAAGGGGCTGGTAGAGCGACTGCAAGGGCTGGGCGTCAACGCCGTGGGCCTGAGTGGGCTGGACGGGGGATTGCTGCGTGGGCCGCGCAAGGATGTGCTGCGCATCATGGAGAACGGCCGCCAGAAAGTGCTGCGCGATGACTTCACCGGCAAGGTAGAGCAGGTCAATACGGGCCTGCTGACTCTCTTACTGGACAACGGCTACTTCCCGGTGCTAACCCCGCCCGCGCTCAGCTTCAATCAGGAGGCGATCAACGTGGACGGCGACCGCGCCGCGGCCGCGGTGGCCGTCGCGCTGCACGCGGACATGCTCGTTCTGTTGACCAGCGCGCCCGGCTTGCTCTCCCGCTTCCCTGACGAAGAGAGTCTGCTGCCTCAGTTGAGCCGTGGCGATCTGAATACGGCCATTGACTATGCGCAAGGCAAGATGAAACGCAAAGTATTAGCCGCGCAAGAGGCGCTGCAGGGCGGCGTGCCCACCGTCATCATCGGCGACGGGCGTCGTGCGGCGCCGCTACAGGACGCGCTGGCCGGAGCAGGAACGCGGATTGAACCATAGAGATCGGAGATCAGAGACCGCTCGCCTTCCACGCGCTCGATCTCTGATCTCTGATCTCTGATCTTCAACATTGAAGGGGTAAAGGGGCATGGCTGAGCGGACGTGGAACGACGTCGAGAATGAGCACAGCAGCGGTTGCTATCCGAAGCGACCGCTGACCCTGGTGCGCGGAGAAGGCGCCTGGGTGTGGGATGACGCGGGACGACGCTATCTCGACTGCACGAGCGGTCAGGGCGTTGCGCTGATCGGCCATGCGCACCCGGCCGTGGCCGCGGCCGTGGCGCAGCAGGCCGCGACGCTTATCACCTGCCCGGAGATTTTCTACAACGACCGCCGCGCGGCCGTGCTGGCGCGGTTGGCAGGGCTGGCCCCGGCCGGTTTGACCCGCGCCTTTCTGTGCAATTCGGGCACGGAGGCCGTGGAGGCCGCGCTCAAGTTTGCGCGCCTGCTGACCGGCCGCCAGGGCGTCATCGCCATGCAGCGCAGCTTTCACGGCCGCACGTTTGGCAGCCTGAGCGCCACGTGGGAGCCGAAGTACCGTGAGCCGTTCGAGCCGCTGGTGCCAGGCTTCCGCCATGTGCCGTACGATAACCTGGACGCGCTGGCGGCCAGCCTCGACGATCAAACCGCGGCCGTCATCGTCGAACCGGTGCAGGGCGAAGGGGGCGCGCGGCCGCCCAGCCCTGGTTTTCTCGCTGGCGTACAGGCGCTTTGCCAGCGCGCCGGCGCGCTGCTGATCGTGGATGAGGTGCAGACCGGCTTTGGGCGCACGGGGCGCTGGTTCGGCTGCCAGCACGATGACGTGACGCCTGATTTGATGACCCTGGGCAAGGGCATGGCTGGCGGTGTGCCGATGGGCGCCGTGTTGCTGCATGAACGCTTTGGCCCCCTGCCCGCGGGCAGTCACGGATCCACCTTTGGCGGCAACCCGCTGGCCTGCGCGGCCGCCCTGGCGACGCTCGATGTCTTGGAACAAACCGATTTACCCGGCCAGGCGGCCGAAAAAGGCGCGTACCTCCTAGATCAGTTGCAGGCTCGCGTCGCCCGGCTCCAGGTTGTACGCCAGGTGCGCGGGCGTGGCCTGCTGGTCGGCATTGAGCTGCGCATGCGGGTGACGCCGATTCTGCAAGACCTGCAAGCCCTGGGCGTGCTCGCGCTGCCAGCCGGCCCCACGGTGCTGCGCCTGCTGCCGCCCTTGGTTATCTCGCACGCGGAATTGGATCAGGCCGTGGAGGCCATCGCCGCTGCGCTGGGCGGATCCACCAGGGCAGATTAGCGGCCTCACCTCAACCCCCGGCCCCTTCTCCTCTCCGCACGGCGGAGAGGAGAAGGGGAGAAGAGAGCGCTGTCGTTCGGCCTCCTGGGGGGACGGCGCTGGCACAGGGGAGCGTGATCCGGCGCAGAGGACGTCGTCACGCCGGCGGCGTGACGGCCTTCGCAGGAGCAGGGTGTCATGCTCCAACCTGGCGAAGGCTCGCCGAGTAAGGAGCCTTTGTGATCGAGATCGGTTTCGGCTTGCCCGACGATGTGGAGAGCAGCCAGCCTTC
>CAZEPA010000272.1:5718-6247 GCA_964513955.1 uncultured Anaerolineae bacterium
CCTTCGCAAGGGGACTGAGTCCGCATCTGAACTCACAATGGGGAACTTACACCATGAATAACACACAGGCCGTCCAACTCTTGGATGGCATGCTCAACATCGAAAGCCTGTCCGGCGCTGAAGGCCGCCACGCGACCTTCCTGGTTGAGCGGATGATAGCCATTGGCTACACGAAAGCCTATGTAGATGACGCTGGCAATGCGGTGGGCGAGATGGGCGACGCCGCCGCGCCGCGCACCGTGGTGCTGCTGGGCCATCAAGACACCGTGCCGGGGCGAATTGCCGTGCGCATCGAGGACGGCAGGCTGTTTGGCCGCGGCGCCGTGGACGCCAAAGGGCCGCTGGCTGCGTTCGCCGCAGCCGTGGCGCGGATTGGCCCCCGGCCCGGCGTGCGCTTCGTGGTCGTCGGCGCGACGGAAGAAGAGGCCGCCAGCAGCCGCGGCGCGCGCCTGATCCGCGACCGCTTCCTGGCCGAAGGCGTCCCCGCGGCGTGCCTCATCGGCGAGCCAAGCGGCTGGGAACGCGTCAC
>CAZEPA010000273.1:0-6222 GCA_964513955.1 uncultured Anaerolineae bacterium
CTGCTTCCAGCTGCAGCGGGTTGGGGGTGCCGGTGGTGGCAGCGACGGCCTGGCGCGCTGCGGCTACCACCGAGTCGTTGGTAGGCGACACGGATGCGGCTTCGACCGCCTGGAAGACTGCTTTGGCGGCTGCCTGGGCGGCGGGCGCATTCTGGTCGTTGATAAAACCATCGCGGGCCGTTGCCGCCGCTGCCTTGATGGTCTCTACGGACGCGCTGGCGGCGGTCGCCGCCTGGTCAACCTTGCTGCTGACGGCGGCGGCGGCGCTCTTGGCCGGGTCGGCTGTGAATGTGGCGGCTTCGGCTTCGGCGGCTGCTTTCAATGCATCAGCCGTGCCCAGGCCGGCCGCAGTGGTGACCGCATCGCTGACGCTTTTGGCTGCTGCTTTGTTTGCAGCCGTAAGTTGAGTGTTGGCAGTAACCGTGGCAAGAGTGCTGGTCGCGGTGGAATCCAGGTCGGTTGGCAGCTTTCCTGCCTGACCGGCGGCAGCCATGACCGCAGCAAACACCGCCAGGGCACCGGGGTCGGCCGACGGCAGCGAGAGCACGGCTTTGGTCTGGCCACCGGCAATCGTGGTGTCCTCGTGGAACAAGCGGACGACGACGGCTTTGCTGCCGCCGTTGAGGAAGAAGTCGCTCACCGCATACCCAAGCGTGTTGTCGAGCCAGAGGCCGCCGAAGATGCGGTCAAAATCGGCGTAGCTGTTGCATACGACAGGCTGGTTGACCGGGCCCCGTTTGGCGCGCCCGATGAAGCCGGTGGTTGCGGTGTCCACCGGCGTAATGGTGCGTACATCGCTGGCAACTTCCTGGACATACACACCGGGGTAGGTGACGCGTGGTTGAACAAGCATGGCATAACCTCTTTTCTATGGAATGGATCAAAGCCCGCAACAGACACGGGTGCATGCAATCTGGGAGCCAGCCAGAAGTCACTCCGATTCGTCGGAAGCTGACTGCCCTCCCTTACCAACTATTGGATAATCGAATTCTGCCCGTAAAAACGCGGTCAGAGCCGCCAGGTCGCGGAAACCACGGCGTGGAAGCGAACGCCCAATCTCCTCCAACGAATAACGCCACGCCTGGGCGAGCTCGTCGTTTTGCCATAATCGGAGAATGAACGCCCGGTAACGTGGTGATGGATTGTCTTTCATGGGGATTCAGTAGGCGCAGCGTACAGAGTACTGTGCATGACCCGCCTCTTTGGACTGACGCAGACATGACGGTGCGGCCGTGGACCATTTGACTGAGATCGCGTCCGATAATCTAGATAGCCAGCGTAACCTGCGATGCTTCTCTAACTCTTCGGAAATTGTGAGCAAGCTCATATGAACTCTTCGTAGTGAATGGGCTATACTACAATCCTGCGTTGCGCCACGATATTGACTGACAATCTGGGACGGAGGAATTGGTTCTATCTTACAATTGCCTTTTCCAGCCAGTTGCCACATGCCCCGGGTCGCTGTGTGGTGCACAGAAATTTCCCCTCGCCATCGAGGAATTTGCATCGAGTGCATTTCAAACTGGGGGCAGGTCGGTGGTTGGGCGATTGACATTGCTGCCACCACGGCTAAACCACCTTCGTGGGCTACGCCCCGAAATTGAAATGCACCCATTCACGACCCCGGCCTTGACTGACATTCTTGGGTTCACTGCATGCGCTGTAGAAGGAGGAGGCGGTGGCCGACGATGTCCGACTGTGTCTGTTAGGAACGATCGAAGTTCAACGTGACAACATAACGGTAAGCGGTTTCGAATCGCGCAAGGCCGTGGCCATCCTGGGTTATCTGGCCGCGCGTGGAGAGGCCGTGCAGCGCAGCCAGCTCGCGGATATGTTCTGGGGGGATAAGCCCGAGGCGCGCGGCCGCGGTAACCTGAGCCGCGTCCTGCATAATCTCAACACGCTGCTGCCCGGCTGCCTGCGGGCCACGCGCGAGACTGTGCTTTTCTCGTCCCTACCTGGTTGTTGGCTGGATATGACAGCGTTCACGGCGTTGGCCGCGCGTGAAGACCCTGTGTCGCTGGCGGCGGCGGCGGAGCTCTTTCGGGGCGATTTGATGGCCGGGCTTAGCCTGGACGACTGCCCTGAGTTCGACATGTGGTTAGCGACCGAGCAAGAGATGTGGCGGCAGCGCATGGCCCAGGTGCTGGACCAGATTATTACCTTTTACGGTGATGCAGGCCATTACCAGGAAAGCTTGCGGTATGCCGCGCGGCGGGTTGCCTTGGACCCGTGGCGCGAAGAGTCCCACCGGCGGATGATGGTGCTGTTGGCACTGAGCGGGCAGCGCTCGGCGGCGCTCAAGCAGTACGAGACATGCCGGCGCATCTTGGCCACCGAATTGGATGTGGCGCCGGCCACGGCGACCACCGCGCTGTACGAACGCATCCTGAAAGAGGAAATCCGCCGTCGCCCGGTGCCGGCGAGTGGATCGAAAGATCGGGGCGCGCGGCCATTCTATTCTCTCCCGTCGCCGCCAGCCACCATACCCGGACGTGAAACCGACGTGGCGCAGATCGCCGACCGCCTGCAGCACCCCGAATGTCGGCTTCTGAGCCTGGTTGGGCCGCGGGGGGCGGGCACGATCGCCTTGGGCTTGAAAGCTGCGGCCACGCAGGCCGATGGCTTTCACGATGGGATTTGTTACGTTGACAAGACCACCACGGCGGATCGCCGTTCGATGGCTGGTGCGCTCGCCCGCGTGCTGCATATCACCCCCGCGAATCCGGAGGCGCTGCGTGGTTTGCTCTTTGCCTACCTGCGCGACAAAGAGATGTTGATCATTTTCCCAGAAGCCGACAGCGGTAGCGCGGTTTTCTTCGAGGATATTCTCAAGCGCGCGCCACGCGTCAAAATTATGCTCACCGCGAGCGCACCCGTCAACAGTTGGGCCGAGTGGATCTATGATGTGGCGCCGGGCGCGGCATCATCCGTCTCGCGTCACCGGTCGCGCAGCGCTTGACCTGCGTCGGCGTCCGTGAGATCCGCTGCGGCAGCGGCAAAGGAAGCCACAGCTGCGCGCCGTCTCCGCAGAGACGGCGCGCGCAGCGAATTCAGCCTGATGGACAGCCATAGGCCGGCGTCGGCGAGCGCCGCAGCCGGAGTTTCCCTCTACGGCTTGGCGGGAAACTCCTCGCCGGGCAAGGCATCGCGCACCTGGTTGATGACGGTCATGGCCCCAGCCGGCCAGTTGACCGTCGCCACGTCCCACACCTGTCCATTGGTCATTTGCTGCGGTCCAAAGTCGAGCTGTTGGCCGCCTACCCAAATGCGCACGCGCGGGCTGCTTGGCCCGCGCCCGTGGTCCGAATAGTAGTGCACCTTGATCGTGAAGACGCCGTTGAACGCCTTTTGCAGCACGGTGTTTTCGATGGTGCACCCGGTAATGCAGTCCACGTCCAGCGTTGGGTTGTCGTCGGAAATGCCCGCAACGCCCCAGTCGGGGTTGCGATTGCTATAGTAGCAGTCGTCGGGGCTTGTTCCATAGCTGCCCCCGGGCCGGATGAAGTGTAGGTCGAAGTCCGAGCCAAGCTGAGGCCAGGTCAACTGTACATGGATGTCCTTCTGCGCCGCCAGGCATTTCACCGTGGTGTAACTGTCGCCCGCGCCGTACTCGTTGATCGCCGTCACCTGGATCGTGTTGTCGCCCGAAAAGACCGGCGCCCGAGTGCTGAATGTGAAGTTCGGCCGCGTGCCGCTCCAGGACAGATCCAGTAGGTTGTCGCCTGACGGGCCTGTAATCACAGCATTGACTTTGCTGAGGTCGCTGTCGCTGGTGATTTGCCCTTGCAGATCCACCGTGCACTGCGCCGTTGTGCCGCCGTTGGGCGCCGTGATGGTGACCTGCGGCTCGGCGCACTGCCGCTCCTGGTCCTGGGCTGGATCGAAGTTGCTGGTCTCGTCTGGACCGTTGAAGAAGCCATTGCGGTTGATGTCCTCGCAGCCGTCGCTCGAACCCGTGTTCCAGTAATTGTCGTTGTCCAGGTCGGTCTCCTTGCGGTCGCCGTCGCCGTCCCAGTCGGCGCGCCAGCGACTGTAGTTGCCGTCGGGGTCGAAGACATGGGCGCGCATGTCCGCTTTGTCTGTGACGCCGTCGCCATCGGAGTCGGGATTGCGCGGGTTCAGGTTGTACAGGTTGCCGCGGAAACGATGGTTCTCGTCGAAATCGGAAATACCGTCGTTGTCGCTGTCTTCGATCAGATCGGAGACCTGGTTATTGTTCAGGTCTTCATCCCGGCGCGGGATGAGGGGAATCTGGAGCTTGGGCGGCGCATGGTATTCGCTGATGTTCCACGACGCCAGCGACACCCACGCGCCAGTAGCGGTCCACGGATCAATGCGGTAGACCAGCTCACCCTCGGTGTCGTAGCCGCTGAGCACCACACTGTGAGCGTCGCCGTTTTCTACCACTAAAAGCGGCCGGTCGGCGTCAATCCAGCCTTTGATCTGACTGAATGTGGGCTTGCCGCGACTGGACGTGACCGCATTGTCGTTCATGGCCCAGTCAAAGACTTTCTTGCCCGTGCCAGCCGCCAGGTTGCCGTTGGGCCACATCCCTTTGCCATGACCCAGGTCGCCTTCAGGCTCGCCCTCGCCGTAGTCAAAAAAGGAAATGTAATCCTGGCTCAGGTTGGCGCCGTGGTAGGCCACGATCATCGAAATCGAAGCTCGCGTGCAGTACATGTTGTCCAGCGGACTGACGCGCACCGGCGTGCCGTTGCCGACCGTCCAGTCGCCGTCGTCTTCGTGGGCCGAGTCCCAGCGACTCTGGCCCGTTTCTGGATCGCCGTCCAGGTTCAACACGTGGGTGTCTTTATGCTGGAGCTTGGGCGTCACGTTGAGCAGGGTGAAGGCATCTGGGCCAGACTCGCGCAGCAGGTGGGTGCAGTCGAGCACCGTCACGGAGTTGGCGGGCGAGAAGGCGCTGTCGCCGTTGGCGCCGCCCAGCGCCTTGACCCGGAAGTAGAGTAAGCCCAGCGGAAGGTCCGCGTCAGGTCGGTAGGCGCTGGTGTTCGCGGCGACGTTGATCAGCGGCGAGCCGAAGTTGGCGTCGTCGTCCACTTGCAGGCGATAGCCGGTGATGCGCTGCAGCGCTTCCCATCCAAAGGTGATGCGCCGGTCGCAGGTCGCGATGCCGTTGGATGGGTTGCGCAGGAAGGGCGCGGCAGGCAGGTTGGCGCCGCCCTGAACGCCTTCGCCGGGCCGGTAAATTGCCCAATCCGACGGCGAGCGGCTGAAGTGGGCAGGCCGGCGGCCGATCGTGCCGCCCCGCTGCAAGGGATCGCCGCCCGGCGCCGGCTGCGTGTCAACATAGATCTCAGGCGACCAGACGCCTGAGAAGGCCGCGCTGCTTTCGTCGCCGGCCGGATCCACGCCCCAGGCTACGAAGCTCACCACAGGCTGCGGTGGGTTGATGCGGTTCGGGCGTGGGATGGCCGGAGTGGAGCCGGAGTAGCGACTCAGCGACGCGGGCAGGAAGACGGTGTAGCTGATATTGTAGAGTGCTACCTGGTCCCCGTTATCCTCAAGCACGTTGACCAGGCCCGGTGGACTGTGGAGGGTCGCCACCCCGTCGCCGAAGTTCAAGTCGTTGGCACCGCTGCCCTGCCCGTCGAAGATCACCACCACCCGTGCGCCGGCCGGCACGCCAGGCAGCGCAGCGGGAATGCGATAGATGTTGCCGTCTTCATCGCGCAACGAATAGCCGCGCAGGCTCTGCGGCGTTGCGCTGTAGTTTTGCAGCTCCACCCACTCGGAGTTTCCGGCAGCCGGGAAGTACATCACTTCGCTGAGCAGAACACCCGGCCCCGGTTGGACAGCGCCCGTGGCCGTCGGCGTCGCTGTGGGCGTCCGCGTGGCGGTAGAGGCTGATGTCGGCGTTCGCGTTGGCGTCGTGGTCGAGGTAGTAGTGGGCGCCTGTGTCGGCGTTCGTGTCGCTGTAGCCGTGGATGTCCGCGTCGGCGTAGCGGTGGATGTCGAGGCGGACGGCGTGCTATCCAGTCGCACGTCGTCAACGAAAAAGTCGCTCACGCCGCCGTTGTGGGCAAACACCTCGGAGTGGAGGGCCAGTGTGTGGCTGCCGCCGTTGGCCCAGGCGCTGACGTTGATCGTCTGTTGGACATAGCCGAGCTGGCCGCAGCGGGCATCGGAGCCGTTGACCACGAAGATCCGAGTATTGTCAACTGTAGTTTCCAGGTAGTCAGCTGCGCTGTCGCATTGAGG
>CAZEPA010000274.1:0-6192 GCA_964513955.1 uncultured Anaerolineae bacterium
GGGCAGCCCGCAGCGCGCGGCTCTGGCCGCGCGCGGCCTGGATTGGGACGCGCTGGCCGCGCACCGCGCGGGGCTGATCTGCCTCAGCGGCGGGCAGGAAGGGTGGATCGAGCGTTCCCTGCGCGCGGGCGACGCGGCCGCCGCGCAGCGCTACGCGGAGCAATTGGCGGGCATCTATGGGCAAAGTTTTTACCTGGCCCTGGAACTGCACACGCCGGGCGATGAGACTGTCGCCGACGCGGTCGTGGCCCTGGGCCGGCGGCTGGGGCTGGCCGCGGCGGCCGTGCAGCCGGTTTTTTGCCTGGCGCCCGCGGACGCGCCGCGCCTGCGCCTGCTGGCCGCGATCCGCGCCAATGCACCCCTGGACGAGGGCGATGATGAGATGAGCGATGCGGCCAATCCCGACGGCGATGCGTTCGACGATGAAACGCCCTCTGTGTCGCAGCGGCGCGCGCGTCAAGCCGAAGCGACATCCGCGCCGCGCGCGCCGGCCAGCCCCTTTTCCCAAAACCCTTTTCTGCACTGGCTCAGCCCGGCCCAGGTCGCCGGTCGCTTTGCACGTTTCCCGCAGGCCGTGGCGCAGAGCGGAGAGATTGCGGCGCGCTGCGGCGACTGTCTGCCCGACGGCCGGCCGATCTGGCCCGGCCTGACGCTGCCGCCTGGGCAAACGCCGGACGCGGCGCTGGCCGGTCGGGCGCAGACCGGCCTCGATCACAGCTATCCTTCTGCAACGCCGCAGCGCCTTCAGGCCCAGGATCGCCTGGCCGCGGAACTGCGCGCGATTAGCGCGCACGGCTTTGCGCCGCTCTTCCTGGTGGTGGCTGACATCGTGCGCTTTGCGCGCGAGCATGAGATTCCGGTCAGCACACGCGGCAGCGTCGCTAATTCGCTCGTCGCCTTTTGCACCGGCATCACCACCGTGGATCCCATGGAGCACGGGCTGCTCTTCGAGCGGTTTCTCAACCCTGCGCGTACCAATCCGCCTGACATTGACCTGGATTTCTGCAGCCGGCGCCGCGACGAGGTGCTGCGCTATGTGCGAGACGCGTACGGCGCGGACCGCGTTGCGCTGATCGGCACGGTCAGCACTATGCAGCCGCAGTCGGCTGTGCGCGAAACCGGCAAGGCGTACGGGCTGCCGGTCAGCCAGGTCAATCGCCTGGCGGGCATGCTGCCGCACCGCTGGCATCCTGATCCGCGGCGCCGCGATCAGCGCACGCAGGACGACGTGCTCGCGGCGTTGACCGATCCACTGGAGCGCGAGACCGTGCGCATGGCCTACACGCTGGTGGGTCAGCCCGACCACCTGAGCGTTCACCCCGGCGGCGTGGTCATCACGCCCGGCCCGCTGACCGACATCGCGCCGGTGCAGTGGGCGCCCAAGGGTTTTCTGATCACGCAGTTCGAGCACGGCGACGTGGAAGCCCTGGGGCTGCAAAAGATGGACCTATTGGGCATCCGCGCGCTGACCGTGCTCGCCGACGCTGCGGCCTGGGTGCGCGATGGGCATGACCCTGCCTTCCGCCTGGCTGGCATCCCGCTGGACGACGCGGCTACGGCCGATCTGCTGGCGCGGGGCGAGACGATCGGCGTCTTTCAGTGTGAATCGGACGGCGCGCAGCGCACCCTGCGCAAGCTCAAGGCCCGCCGCGTGCGCGACCTGGCGATTGCCAACGCGTTTTTCAAGCCTGGCCCGGCGATGGGCGGCATGGCCGGCGCGTTTGTGCGCCGTTACCGCGGCGAACAGGCCGTGACGTATCTGCACCCGGCGCTGGAACCGATCCTCGGCCCGACCCAGGGAGTGCTGATTTTCCAGGAACAGATCTTGCGCCTGGCGCGGGAGATTGCCGGGCTGACCTGGGCGCAGGCCGATCAACTGCGCCGCGGCATGAGCCACTTTGGCGCGCAGGAGATGGCGGCGCTGGCTGAGCAGTTCATCGCCGGCTGCCAACGGCCGCCGCCGGCCGGTCCTGGCTTCAGCTCCAGCCAGGCGGTCACGCTCTGGGAGCAGGTGATGCCGTTCGCTGGTTACGGCTTCAACCAGGGACACGCGACCGCGTATGCGGATGTGAGCTTTCGCTCGGCTTACCTCAAGGCGCACTACCCGGCGCAGTTCCTCTGCGCGCGCCTGGCCGACTACGGCGGCTTTCATCACCCCGCGATCTACATGGCCGAAGCCTTGCGTCTGGGGCTGACGGTGCGCCCGCCGCACATCAACTTCAGCGCCGAGGCGTTCAGCCTGGCCGAGGGACGATCGGGGCCGGTGCTCTTCATGGGGATGGGCCAGGTGCGCGACCTGCGCCACGCGGCCATCACGGCTATTTGTCAGGAACGCGCGGCGGCAGCCTTCAGCGGCCTGCGCGATCTGCTGCGCCGCGTCGAACTGCGGCCCAAGGAGATCGAGCATCTGATTCGCGCCGGCGCGCTGGACGGGCTGGCGCCCAGCCGCGCCAGCCTGCTGGCCGAAGCACAGGGGTTGCGCCACGGCTCGGCCAGCCAAATGGCCTTCGACTTCGGCCGCCCCGCGACTCCGGCTGAAACCTTGCGCCAGCGTTGGGACTGGGAAAGCGAATTGCTCGGCCTGCCGGTCAGCGCGCTGGCCGACCCGCTGGCCCTGGCGCGTCCGCGCTTGCCCGCGCACACACCGCTGCGCGAACTCCCGGCCTTCCCCGGTCGGCCGCTGCAGACGGCCGGCGTGCGCTTGCCCGGCTGGACGGGCGGCCCCGGCTTTTTCCTGGGCGACGGCGCCACGTTCATCATCGTCCAGAGCGACAAGGGGGCCAAATCCCCGCCGCCCTGGCAGCCGCTGCTGGTGCAGGGGCGCTGGATGGGGGATGGCTGGGGGACGACCTGGCTGCAAGCGGAGGGCTGGGAGAAGATCGCCGACTGAATAGACACTGATCTGAAAACAAGCCGCAGATCAACACGAATTGGCACGGATTACCTGTTTTCATCCACGGTTGTGCGCCCAGCGCATGGATAACTAAACTGGAAACAGCGAGCGATCAACGCGAGACAAATACCTGCTAGCTGCAGGTGAAGGAGTTGAGAAAATGGACATCAAGAGAAGCGGCTCACAGCCCTCCACCAAAGGATCGGCTGAGTATTTTACCGGCAGTGTGCGCATGGACCCCCTGTTCCAGGCCAATGCGCCAGCGCGCGCGTTCGGCGCCAGCGTCACGTTCGAGCCTGGCGCGCGGACCGCCTGGCACACCCATCCGCTCGGCCAAACTCTGATCGTGACGGCTGGCTGCGGCCGGGCGCAGCGCTGGGGCGGCCCGATCGAGGAAATTCGACCGGGAGACGTGATCTGGTTTCCGCCAGGTGAGAAGCATTGGCACGGCGCCGCGCCAACGACGGCCATGACCCACATTGCCGTTCAGGAACAGCTCGACGGCACGACCGTGAACTGGATGGAGAAGGTCAGCGACGAACAGTACCAGGCCGCATCGTGAACCTGCCGATTCAATGGACGCGCAGCGCTCCGCCAGCCTGATCAATACCTCGCGCGCTGCTTCTGAGGCGTGCAAAGAAGATGAAAGAAGGGATGAGGAATGACAAAAAAGAAGGATGAATTGCTGGAAGCGCATGTGCGGTTTGAGATGGAGCGGCTGCGTGAGCAGAGGCTGCCGGCGATGTTGGCGGAGGAAGTGGCGGAACTTTTTGCCTGGCTGGGCCAGGTGCAACTGGCCCAGGTGGTGAGCGCGGACCAGGTGGTGGACTGGATCAAGCGCAATGTGATCGAGAGGCCGCTTTCGTCTGATCTCGTGGGCGAGATTCGGGAAAACGTGCTCTTTGTCCATGAATTCTTGAAAAACGATGACGCCCGCGTCGCGGCGCTCCTGCCGCGCACGCTGTTCGATCAGCTCGTGGACAACGTCACCGGCCTGGAAGACCTGCGCCGCGAGATCACCCATCAGGTGATCTCAAGCTCCGTGTATGGGGTGCTGATCTCCAATGTCCTCTACCGCGGCATCAAGGCCTTTGTCCTGACCGAAAATACCCTGGCGAAAAACATCCCTGGCGCCTCCTCGCTGCTCAGGATGGGACAAAATGCCTTGAACGCCGGCGCGCCGACCCTCGGAAAGAGCATTGATAAGCAGCTGCTCGCCTTCATCAGCGCCAATGTCCAGGAGACCATCCGTGACAGCGAGGCCTTCCTGAACACCACCCTGGATGCCCGCCTGATGCGGAAGTGGGGCGATGAGGTGTGGACTGCGAACGCCGACAAGGAAATGGCCGAACTGGCCGATTTCATTGATGCCGCGTCCCTGGAGAGGATGGTGCAGATTGCCGTGGATGTCTGGCTGCACTTCCGCGCCACGCCGCTGTTTGCTGAGCTAACGGAGGGGCTGGTGCGGAATTTCTTCCGGACGCATGGCGAAAAGGACGTGCGCGCGTGGCTGGCGGCCATGGGCGTCACGCAAGCCATCGTCACGCAGGAGGTGACGCTGGCGGCCGCGCCGGTCGTGGCAAGCGCGCTGCAGAGCGGTTATGCCGAAAGGCGCATCCGGCGCCGGCTGGACGCCTTCTACACGGCCTACTTTGCGGCCTGATCGCGGCTCACCGGCCGGGGCAAGGCCACCAGCAGCTCATTGCCTGGCTCGCTGATGTCCGGCTCGCGGCCCGTGGCTGCCCGCACGAGTTGGATGACGCGGAACACACCACTCCCCAGGCCTGTGACCAGTCCCAAATTGCGGCAACTTCAAAACATTAGCGGAACTGCAAGATGGCATCCAGCAGCAACTGACGCATGGCGTGTGCCAGTGAGTGGTCGGGGAAGATGCCCAGAAAATCATTGAGATCGAGTAGGGCGCTCTCAAGCCACGCCTTGCGCGAGCCTGAAATCGTGCTGCGATAGAAACGTTCCGCGCTGGCGCCATCATTTGCCGCCACGTAATAGAGCGGCAGGCTGAAGACGCTATCGTCATTTGGGGGTAGCCAGAGACGTGTCGCTTCTGCCAGCGCAATTGCCTGCTTGAGATCGTCCTCCGCCAAAATGGTTTGACCTTGGGCAAGATGTGTGAGCGCGCGTTTGTAGAAAAGCCAATCGTCAGGCTGTCGTTCGAGGAGCCGGTTCAGATCGGCCCGGGCCTCGTCATAGCGTCCCATCAGTAGATAGGTGGTTGCTCTGCTGCCAATGGAGAACACATTGCCATCGTTTTGAATGGCATAATCAAGATCGGCCAGGGCCTCTTCGTAACGTCCCATCAACCGGTAGGTTTCACCCCGATTGGCGAACGCATTGATACACCAGTAATCCAATTCCAGGGCGCCGTCGAAATCGGCCAGGGCCTCTTCGTAACGTCCCATCAACCGGTAGGTTTCACCACGGCCATCGAGCGTCCAAACATCGGTCGCATCCAGTGCGAGCGCTCGATTGAAATCGGCCAACGCCTCGTCGTAACGGCCCGTTCGGCGGTAGGTTGCGCCACGGGTCGCAAGTGCCCAGGTAGATGTAGGATCTAGCTCGATGGCGTGCTGAAAATCATGGATGGCTTCGTCGTAATGTCTCATTCTTCGATGGATTTCGCCCCGGTAAGCGAACGCATTGACAATCGTAGGGTCCAACTCGACAGCCCTGTCGAAGTCCGCAATCGCCTCGTCGTAGCGCTTTTGGAAGAGAAAGGTTGTCCCCCGGTCGGCGATCGTTGAGGCGTTACCGGGGTCCAAAGCGATGGCCCGGTTGAAGTCAGCCAGGGCGTCGTCGTAGCGCCCCATGCTCAGGTAAGTTTTTCCCCGGCTCGCCATGATGAAGCCTATGTGATCATCCAATTCGATGGCATGATCGAAGTCGGCCAGGGCTTCATCGTAGCGTCCCATCTCTTGGTAAATGGAGCCCCGACTGACGAGAGCGATCGTCATTCCAGCATCCAATTCAATGGCTCGGGTGAGATCGGCCAGCGCCTCATCGTTGCGCCCTAGCAGCACGTAGGTCATGCCCCGAAAGACGATGGCCCAGAGATCGGCAGCGTCCGCTTCGATCGCGCGGTTGAAGTCGGCCAGGGCTTCGTCATAGCGCCCCATTTCCAGGTGAGTGGCGCCCTGCCGAGCGATAGCGCTGGCGTCTGGCTGATTCGCGCCCGTGGGAAAAAATTGTTGCAGGCCAACAACCATCGTCTTCTGTGTCATGAACTTTTCCTCTCTGTAGATGGACCTTGATTACGTTTGGATTTGTATTCCATGATGCAA
>CAZEPA010000275.1:0-6148 GCA_964513955.1 uncultured Anaerolineae bacterium
GCGTCCAAGCGGGCTTGCGCGGCCGGGCCGTAGCGCGGCAACGCCTCGCTGGCCGGGCCGAGGAGAACCTCGGCCACGCGGCCGCCTTGTTCCGCGGGCAGGGTGCGCTGCGTGCCTGGATCAAAGAAGCGCAGGCTGTCAATCTCGTTGCCAAACATTTCCAGGCGCAGGGGCCACGGCAAGTTGGGCGCCCACACGTCTACGATGCCCCCGCGGCGGCTGAACGCGCCTGGCTCTTCCACCACCGTGGCCGGTTGATAGCCCCAACCGAGCCATTTTTCAAGCAGCCCGGCCATGTCGGCCAACTGGCCGCCGCGCAGCGGGCGCAGGGCCAGAGTCAGCTCGCGTCGGGGCAGCGTTAGGAGGGCCAGGGCGCGCGCCGAAGCCACAATCACCGGCGGCTGCACGGGGGCATCCCCCGTGCGCGGCGCTTGGGTCAAAGCGACCAACGCGCCCAGGCGCTGCTGCCTGGTTTCGCGTGACCAAGCCACGCGCTCATACGGCAGGGCGTCGGGATCGGCAAAGAGGTGGACGCGCATCGGGTCTGGCAGCCAGCAGCGCAAGGTGTCGGCCAGCTGGCGCGCCTGCTCGGTGCGCGCGGTCAGAATCAGCGTGGGGCGCGCCAGGTCATGGGTCAGTGCGGCGGCCAAAAATGGGCGCGCCGCATGCACGACCCCCAGTGTTGGCAGGGCAGAGGCTTCTTCGACGCGTTGACGCAGCGTCATATAGGCTGGAATGTCGCGGATAAGTGACAGCAGGCCCGAAAGTTGCATGAGCGTTGTACCCTGCCAACAGTGCCATGAACCAAAAACCCGGTTTCTCGTTGTGGAAGACGATATTCTACAAAAACGCCAGAAACCAGACCTTCGGTTTAGACTGAGTTATACTTGTTCATGGCCGCGTCAATTCCTTCGGCCAGCCATGTTTCAACGCCATCGGCGGCGCGGGGACGACAAAAAGCCATCTCCATTTCCTGGTCGGCGCTGAAATCCTGCAGCACGTACGCGGCTGCATCCATGCGGCCGGGAGGTCGGTCAATGCCAATGCGCAAGCGCGCAAAGCCCTGGGTGCCCAGGCTGTCAATCAGCGATTTCATGCCGTTGTGCCCGCCCGCGCCGCCATCGGGCCGGAAGCGTAGACGACCAAGCGGCAGATCAAGCTCATCGTAGAGCACCAGGACCTGGAGCATAGGAATTTTATAGAAACGCGCCAACGGCGCAACGGCCTGGCCCACCAGGTTCATGAAGGTTTGCGGCTTGGCCAGCAGAACTCGCCTTCCCGCCATCGCGCCCGTTGCGACGGCCGCGCGAAACTCGGCGCGCTGAAAAGCCAGGCCATGACGCTGCGCCAGCATGTCCACAATCTGGAAACCGACGTTATGACGATGGCGAGCGAAGCGCTGACCTGGATTGCCCAGTCCCACGATCAGGAAGAGGTCTTCATTCATGGATGACTCTCAGAAACCCGTCTACTGGAAGAAAACCGGGTTCTTATTGCCGGCGGGCCAGCAGCCAGCGGATGAGCCACTTGAGCACGAGATACGCAGCCAAGAAGGCGAACGCCGCCACCGCCAACCGTGCGCCGCGCAGAAAAGCGCCAGTCAAACCCGGCGCGCTCAGCGAACTGGGCATCTGTCCCAGATTGAACAGACTGCCGAACAGGCTGCCGCTGTCCGTGCCGCCGGTGGTTGTGTCGGCGCCCGCACTGTCCGGCGTGCTGCGCGGGGTGATGGTGCCGCTGATGGCAGCCGTCGCCGTAACCACGACGGAGGCCCGCGGAGTTGGCGTGGCAATTTGGGGCTGCTGCACCGTCACCGGCGTCGGCGTGAAAAGGGAGGTTGGGGTGGCCGTCGGCGCGGCTGGCTCTGGCACGGTCGGCGTGGCGTCTGGCGTGGGAGTATCCAGGGGGCGCGTGTTCGCCACCAGCAGACCGTTGACTTCCTTTTCGTCATAATTGCCATCGAGGCGCACGACCCGCAGACGCAGCGCGTAGGTGCCATCCGGCACGCTGCGTGTGTCCCACGTGCCAAGCAGGCCGTTTGACACCTGGTTGGTCTGCTCGAACATGAAGTGCCATTCATCAGGTACACTCTCAGAACGGAAATACAATTGGAAACGCTGAAAGCTAGGATGGGTGGCCGTGCCGTTGATGGAAATGACGCCGCGCAGGGTTGAGAAGGGCTGCGGGGAGTTGATGGTGGCTTGACCGCCTTGCCAGGCCAATGCCAAACTGGGCGCCAGGAGGACGCCAATCAACAAAAGTCCGACAAGTTTACGTGCCCAGGCAAGTCGCCATTGGGGTCGAATCATAAGGGTTTTTCCTTCGCCAAATCGGTTGTCCATGCGCTCTGCGCACGACCGTAGATGAAAATGTGCCGCAAGCCGCCGAATTGCGGTACAGGGCTATTTTCAGGTTAGTGGCTCGTATAAACGCCACCGGCAGGCGCCGCAGCGGCCTGATGACGGGATGGCGCTTCTCAGCTAGTGTAACACAAGCCAAACTGCGGCGCAAACCGACAATCCGCCCCTTGCGCGCCGAACAAGGGGCGGTGGCCCGCGCAGGCAAGCGTAGTTGACCAGCCGCATGGGATGGGCTACAATCGTGATTAACACGTGACCAAGTGGGAAATCGAGATGCTTTTGACGCGCTGCGCAACTTCGCGCCATTTCCGGTGTTTTAACCGGTGCCAGTGGGTAGGCACTTGGGGGCATAACGGGCGTTCTCCACTGATGGTCACACGCTGAGGAGCAAAGCCAGCGGTGGCGCCAACAACTGCACGTGAGTTAAGCCTGATTGATCGGGCCAAGACCGACCCTGAAGCGTTTGGTCAACTGTATGAGATCTACGTAGATCGCATCTACAGTTATATTTATTACCGTACCGGCAGCCATGCTGACGCCGAGGATTTGACGGCGCGCACCTTTTTCCGGGCGCTAGACAGCATTGGGCGCTATGTTCATCGCGGACTGCCATTTTCGGCCTGGCTCTATCGCATCGCCCATAACCTGGTGGCGAATTGGCATCGCGATCGCGGCCGGCGCAAAGTGGTCTCGCTCGAGGATGTGACAGGGGCCGGTGCCCGAGGCGCCACTCCTGACGCCCATGTCGAAGAAAATGAGCGTCGCGCGGCGCTGCTGGCTGCCATCCGCCGACTGCCTTCTGACCGCCAGCAGCTCATTTCGCTGAAGTTTGTGGAACATCTGCCCAACGCCGAGATTGGGGAAATGATGGGGCGGACAGAAGGCGCGATCAAGTCACTCTATCATCGCACGCTCATTGCGCTGCGTGAAGACCTGGCTGCGCGCGGATTCAACTGGTAACGGCTGAGTTTTCCGGTGGGGGCGCGCGTGGGCGCGCAAACGCTGTCGGACAACGTCCTCCGGAATGGATAGGCTTGTCATGCTGCAACTAGTAACCGATTCGACGTGCGACCTGCCGCCCGCCTTGATGGCCCAACTGCAACCACACGTGGTGCCAATCACCATTCGCTTTGGCGCCGATACGTACCTGGAAGGCGAAACGATTGACGAAGCGACCTTTTATGAGAAGGTGCAGGCGCTGGGCATCATTCCGAAAACGTCGCAGCCGGCGCCGGGGCTGTTGGCTGATGTCTACCGTAAGGCGGGCCGGCATGGCGATCCAGTGCTATCGTTGCACATCACGAGCAAGCTGAGCGGCACCTACAATTCAGCCGAATTGGCAAGGGCGATGGTGCAGGATGAGGTGCGGGTCGAGGTTTTTGACAGCCTGGCCGGCTCGGGTGCGCTTGGTTTCATGGTGTGGGAAGCGTGGCAGATGAGCCAGGCCGGCGCCAGCCTGGAGGAAATTCTGGCCCGGCTACGCGTCATTCGGGAGCGCATCCTCATTTTCTTGACACTCAAGGATCTCAAGTTCGCCCAGATGAGCGGCCGCGTCAACGCGCTGCAGTACGCAGTTGCCTCCTTGCTGGATGTCAAGCCCATCATTGGGCTTCATGAAGGCTCGCTCGATGTTCAGGGACGCGTACGCAGCCGCAAGCGCGCGTTGCAGTATCTGTTGGATCTGGTTGCAGAGAAGGTCGGCAAAGCGCCGATCAACTTTGCTGTGATTCACGCGCGTGCGGCCGAAGAAGCGACCGACCTCCTGCATCGAGCTCAACAATGCTTTACGCTGCAGCAGGCTTTTGTCACGCCGCTGTGTACATCGGTCGCAGCCAACCTGGGGCCTGGCACGATCGGCGTCGTGGCCTACCGGGTTTAGGCGCTCTGTTTGTGGGCTTGGATCATCTTAGAGACGGAGGAGGAAAATCATGTTGATGGAAGACACCACCATCGCCGACTTACTATCATCGTATGCCGAACGCTTGTTTTTTGGTGATGATCATTCGCAGGATTACCTCGCCCTCTTTCCAGAGCTGCGCTCAGATTTGCATCCACTGCTGCGCCTGACGCGTGATTTGGCAGCCTGGATGCGGCCTGTCAAGCCACGCGCCGCGTTTCGCCATGACTTACGCCGCGCCCTGGTTGCCACCGGCTACCGCCAGTTGTCGCCGTCGTTGGCGTTGGAACCGCTTGAGCGTGATACGCGTCGCGATTGGATGTTAGGCGCGGCCGCGATTGGCTCAGCCGTTTCCGTCGTGGGCGTTCTAGCCTATCTTTGGCGTAATCGCGACGCCAGCCCAGCGCCAACGCTGCCGCTGCAGTGATTCGCACACACAAAACCCGGCTCGTCGTGCTTCTGCAGATAGTCACCACAAGCCGGGTCGTAAGCAGACGTCAAACCCGCTTTCTCCTGGAAGGCGGGTTTTTTTGTGCTCCTATTCGCTCCACTTGCGCACAAACTCCACGAGTGTGCGCATGGGATTGGCCGAAGCGCCCCGGACCTGGTAAGGCTTGTTGTCGTCTTGCCAGGCGGCGCCGGCAATGTCCATATGCGCCCACGGCGTATTTTCTGGCACAAATTCCTGTAGGAATAGGGCTGCCACGATCGCGCCCGCGTAGCGCGTACCCGTGCTGCCCTTCATGTCAGCCACATCACTGTTGATCCGTTCCCGATAGGGTTTCCAAAGCGGCAGACGCCAGAGCGGCTCGCCAGCCGCTTCGCTGGCTGCTTGCAGCCGGGCGAACAAGGCGTCATCATTGCAGAAGATGCCGCTCAGGTCGGACGAGAGGGTCATGACGATGGAGCCGGTCAACGTAGCGCAGTCCACAATGGCCGCAGGATTGTAGCGGGCGCTGTAGCACAAGCCGTCGGCCAACACCATGCGGCCTTCGGCGTCGGTGCTGATGTATTCAACCGATTTGCCATTCATGGCCTTGACCACATCGCCTGGCTTGATCGCTGCCGGGCCGGGCATGTTCTCAGCGGCGCACACCAGACCCACCACGCGCACCGGCAAATTGAGCTGCGCAATGCTGCGCAGCGCGCCGATGACGGCCGCGCCGCCTGCCATGTCGCTCTTCATCTCCCACATCCCGTCGTTGGGCTTGATGGAAATGCCGCCCGTGTCAAAGGTGATCGCTTTGCCGATCAGCACCAGGGTATCAGCGTTTCTCGCGGCCGCCGGCAAGTATTCCAGCACCATGAACTGCGCCTCTTCCGCGCTGCCGCGGCTGACGCTGAGAAAGGACTCCATGCCCATCGCCTGCATGGCCGCTTCATCATACACAGTCAGGCTAATGCCCATCTCCTGGGTCAATGCCCGCGCCTGCGCCGCCAACACCTTCGGCGTGACATAATTCCCTGGCTCATTCACAAGGTCGCGCACCAGGTTGGCGTTGTGAGCCAGTATTTGGCCGATGTGCGCGCCGGATTCCATCTCTTTGACCAGATCAGAGGTCGGCGCCAGCAACACCAGTTCATCGGCGTCAACGGTGGAGCGCTGCGTGTTTTCCTCACGTTTGTGGGTGACGAAACGATAGAGGCCCAGGATGGTTCCCTCCACCACGGCTTGGGCCGCAGCCGCAGCCGGCAGAGTGTGGTTGCCAGCGCCGTGCACCACGCTGATTAGGCGTCTCAGCTTCAAGTCAATCAGGGTTTGCGCGGCTACGCCTGCCGCTCGGCGCGCCACGACCGTGCTGAACTCGGGTTGCTTGCCCAGCCCAACCAGCAGAATGCGCCGCGTGGCAACCGCATCACCGTGTGTGTACAGTAAGCGCGTATTAAGAGC
>CAZEPA010000276.1:0-6123 GCA_964513955.1 uncultured Anaerolineae bacterium
GAAAGCTCAACCTCGATGTAATCGTCGCTGGTGGTTCGTTCGCTTACCACTTTCTTAAGCAGACCGTTCTCGACGCCTGTTGTGCCCACTGTCATGGCAATGCGGACTGCCGCTCCATCTTCCGAATCAACCCACGGATGATCTGGAATGGCAAAGGCAAGGCTGATAGGTATCTCCACCGACAAGTGACTGTCTACCACCTTCCGGTTAAACGATTGCGTAATGCTGTTGGTTGTGATCAAGCCGAACCTTCGTATCTGTCCAGTACGAAGAAGATTAGCCGCTTTGTTCCACCAGTACATCACAAGGTCGCTTGTTTCCGGCACATCTTGATGAGCTCTGCGCAGAGCTTCCGTGTAACCATCTCCCAACGCAAACCGCATGCGCTTGTTCCCAATGAACGGCGGGTTCCCCACGACGAAGTCCGCTTCCGGCCATGCCGCCGGCCGCGGGTTGAGGTAGCGCCAGGCGGGCACGCGCGCGGTCTCGTCGGGAACCGACTGGCCGGTGACGGGGTGCAACTTCATCGTGCGGCCATCCCAGCGCGTGACCGGCCGGCCCGCGGCATCCAGCAGCGGCTCGACCGCGTCCCAGGCCAGCACCGCGTCGCGGCACTCGATGTTGTGGAAACTGCGGATGATCGGCTCGGCCAGGTGCGCCAGGTCGCCCTCGGTGCGCAGCCGCCACTGCAGATAGCCGATCCACAGCACCAGTTCGGCGATGGCCGCGGCGCGGGGGTTGATCTCGATGCCCAGGAATTGGCGCGGGGAGACAGTGACGCTTTCCACGTCGAGCAGCATCTGGCTGCCGCCCATCTGCCGGCGCACTTCCAGCACCTCGGCCTGCAGGCGCATCAGGTGTTCCAGGCTGACGTAGAGGAAGTTGCCCGATCCGCACGCGGGATCCAAGACCCGGATGCTCGCCAGGCGGCGCTGGAACGCCTCGATCTCGGCCAGGGCTTTCTTGCTCTCGCCCTCGTCGGCCAGGCGTGCAGCCGCGGCCTGCACGGCCTCCCACTCGCCGCGCAGCGGCTCGACCAGCGCGGGCAGCACCAGGCGCTCGACGTACGCGCGCGGGGTGAAGTGCGCGCCCAGCTTGTGGCGCTCGGCCGGGTCCAGCGCGCGTTCCAGCAGTGTGCCAAAGATGGCCGGCTCGACGTCGCGCCAATCGGCCTGCGCGGCCTCGATCAGCAGTTGCAGTTGATCCGCGGTCAGCGGCAGCGCGCTGGCATCTTCGAACAGCCCGCCGTTGAAGTGCTTGATCGGCGCGCGCAGCGCCAGCGAGAAGCCGCCGGCCGCCATCGCCTGCCACAGCTCGCGCACAAAAACCGGAAAATGAGCCACGCTGTGGCGCGCGTCGGCCAGCAGTTGCGCGAAGCTGCCGGGCGGCAGCAGCCCCACGTCCTCGGCGAACATCGTGAAGAGGCAGCGCATCAGGAAATGGGCCACGGCCTGGGGATCGTGCTTCCCCTCCAGCGCCCGCGCCAGCCGCGCCAGGCGGTCGGCGATGTCACGCGTCACACGTGCGCTGCGCCGGCTGGGGTCCAGGCTCATCGGGTCGAGCCAGACCTGGCGCAGGAGCGCGCGCACGTCCGGGTCGGCCAGATCGGCCAGCTTGCGACGGTTGTGGGCCGGGTCGGGAAAGGGGACGTAGTTGCCGCCGCTGCGCGTGAATTCGCTGTACAGCGCCAGGCTGTCGCCCACGTCGGCCACGATCAAGAAGGGAGGCCGGCCGCCGTCCGCGACCTCAGCCGGGGGCAGGTTGCGCGCATACGACTGCGCCTGCTGCCGCGCCCGTTCCATCGCCGTGTCCCAGGACGCGGCCCCGCGCAACGCCGTGCCGCGCTTGCGGCCGCGATTAGCCGCCTGTCCGGCCAACGACAGCGCGGGCGCTGCTGCGTCCGCGTCGCGGCCCTGCTTGGCCTCCAGCACGAAGCAGCCGCGGCGGTAAAGGTCTATGCGGCCGGTCGCGCCATGAGGCAGCGGCACCGCTTTCTCGAAGACGTAGGCGTTGGCGACTTCAGCGGGCGTGGTTGGCTGCGGACGCTCGACTTCCAGCACGTCGCACAGCTCCGAGAGGAAGAGCTGGTAGTTGGCGCGCTCGGCCGCGCCGGAGGCGGCCCAGCGCGCGATGAAGGGGGCAACAAGGACGACGGGATCGGTCATAGTTTTCCTGCTGTGCGGCGCACGCGTGCGCCCTTTGGGAACTTGAAGTACGCCCTGCCCGTGCGCTTGAGGTGGATGCCCCGCTGCTCCAGATGGCCGACGAACGCGGCAATCCCCGCCGCTTTGTCCGCCCCCCGCCAGTACGCTGGCCCAGGGAGGGTCATCTGTTTTCCCACTCCCTGGAGAACGAATTGGTTGTTGCCGTGATCCACTTCCGCCAGTTGCACTTCATTCCACCGCATTTCGTAGGTGGGCCAGATCGGCATAGTCAAACGGACCGTTTCCGGCCCGATCTCAATGGCTGCGTAGCCGGCATAGAGCAGATAGCTTGCGGGCAGTGCAAACAGCAGGAACAGAAGCCCGCCGCCCCCGCCGTCGCTGCGCCACACGAGAAAGCCAATGAACGAGAAGAACGTCACACCAATCCAACCGAAGACCGAAAGCGAGACGCTAACACGCACGCGCACCGGCCCTGAGACGCCGGCTAACCGCGCCGCATCGGCAGTGCGTGGTTCCTCCACCCATGTAAGCGACTCGAATGCATCAGCCGCGAATGCCGGCGGCGGTGCATACAGGTCAAGCGCACGCCGGACCGCGGCCGCGTCCAACTCATCCAAGACGAACTGAGCGCCGCCGGCGACGGTGCCGACCTCCAGGTAAGATTTCTTCGGCCCATCATAGACAACCCGCAGTGCGCGCACGTCTGACCAGCGTAGGTCGAAAGGGCGGTTGTGCAGACGCCCGCGCAAGCCCTGGGCGTCGACATCCAGCCGCGTGCGCGCTGTAAAAACTGCGTTCCCGAGGTATATCAGGCTGCCGATTCCACAAAGGATCACCAATGAGCGGCCAGTTCGCGCATCAAGCGCGAACAGGACAAGCGTAATGACGAAAAAGATAAGGAGCGGGCCGATGATCTCGTTCAGCCAGTATCTACGCGTGGCGCGAAACGTCGCCGGCATGATCTACTCCTCCCCAAATGTACGGAATCTGCAAAAAATAGCGCATCTGCACCATGTCCTGTGTATTATACGCCAGACAGAGGCTCCGCGGCGATTGATGGGCAGGGCGCAGCGGCTACAATTTCACCCACACCAGCCGGTCGAAGCCGAGCGCCACAATGGCGAAGGTATGCAGACGCAGCTTAGCGCCATGGACAGCCTGGAGCGTGGCGCGGTAGACCGCCGCCTTGCGTGTCGCCTCGGCCAGCGCCGCCGCGACCAGAGGCAGGCCGGCCAGTTCCTCACGAGGCGTCGCCTTAACCGCCTCGCCGGTCAGGCCCAGGTCGCTCAGCGGGATGTACTTGAACTCCAGCAGTGCGTCTTGCAGTGTGTACTTGCGCATATCCGCCCGTACGATTAGCGTCATGTCCGCATAGCTGCGCGCCAGGGACGGCTCCGAATCGGTGATGTAGAATAGATCGTCAAACAGCAGCGTCAGAAACGCCATCTTCACCGTCAACTCATTCGCCCAGCGGTAGTCGCGGTTGTCGAGCGCCCGAAAGTAGCGCGTCTCGATGAAGTCGCATAGCGGCTGCAGATCGCCGTGATAGTACACCGCTTCGACGGCCGCGCGCATTGCGGCCCGCTCGCCGAACTCCGGCAATAGGCGGTCACGCAGTTGCTCCACGTACAGCTTGCGCACCACCAGATTCGGAATACGTAAGACCAGTTTGCCTTCCTCCGTGATCCGCTCCAGTGTCAGCACGCCGAAGTAGTAGAGCAGCGAGACCATGAACGTCTCGTCTTTCACCTGGGTCAGTACATCCTCCACGCCGAAGCGCTGCGCCAACCGCGCAATCGTCGGCGGCGTGTCGGGATTCAGGATCGCCGCCAGCACCGGCGCGCCGTGCGGTAGGGCCGCAATGTACGCAATCTTCCCGCGATCCATCGCGAGGTTGCTATCCAGCAACTCGCGCGGCGGGCGGCAGGTCTCCGCCAGGTGTTGCAGGAAGTACAACGCCAGCGTGGGATTGTAGACCAGTTCCGCCGGCTCCTCACCAAACGCATAGCCGTTGTAGAAGGTGCGCATGGTGTCCTGCGCTGCCGTGCGCGCCTCCGGGGTCAAATCGCACGTCGCTGCGACTTGCGCCAGCAGCCCCTGCATCTCCGCTTCCGTGAACCCGCACAGCAGATCCAGGCCAGGCTTGAACGAAACATCCCGCGCCACGTTATAGCCGCTGCTCAAGTCACTAAGCACAATGGGCGCGACGCCTGTGGTGAAGGCGCGATCCAGTCCCAGGCCGCTGCCGGCGCCTTTTACCGCCTTGAACACCGTCTTGAGCAGTCCCTCGCCGTAGAGCAGCGCCTTGTAGCGGTCGGCGCCTTCCACCGCGCGACTCATCAAGACCTCGTTGGCGAAGTTGTCGTATTCGTCAATCAAGAGGTAGAGACGATAATCCGTGGCGCGCACCGCCGTCAGCAACGACTCAAAGGAAGCGATGGCATTGGTGGGGTGAATGGTGATCGGATAAGTCAACTGCTCGCGATAGGTCTCCGCGAACCCTTGAACACGCGCGTTGATGTGATCATGCAGCGCCTGCCCGATCTCCGCGACGCCGCCCTGCGCGCTGACCAGCGAGAAGTCCCAGCGCAGGATGAAGTACCTATTGTGGCGCGGGGTCGGGTTGCGGCCAATCGCCAGGTCGCCGAACAACTGCGCGAACTCGGCGGCCTTCGCCACATCGTAGTAGTTCTCCAGCGTGGAAAGCCACAGGCTCTTGCCGAATCGCCGCGGCCGCAGGAAGATCAATTGGTCGCCGGCCTCTTCCAGCAGCGCAATCCGGTCGGTGCGATCCACGTAGACATACCCGCCGGTCCGCACTTTATAGAAATCACTGATGCCATAGGGAAATTTCAACATCGCCGCGCCTCCTGTGGGGGTTAGCAATCACTCGGTGAAGAAGTGAGGTCTTAGTTCCTCCAGCTCCTCACCTTCAAAGTGAAGGTGAATCGCCTCGCGAAGGTTCTGCACCGTTTCATCGAGCGTCTGGCCCTGGGTGACCACAGCCAGGTTGAGACACTCGGCCACGTACCCCGATTCATCGCCTGGATAAATCACTGCCTGGATTGTGTAGCGTTGCGCCATGTTGCCTCCCAAATTTTTGTCGAATACGTACACGATTGTCTCACATGAATTCAAGGACCTCGGCCAGCCTGACCTACCGGGCCGCAATTGCGCCGCACCTGATAATTTTCCCAAAGAGACGTCGCGAAAGGTCGAGGCTCATGGAGCATCATACTTCCCTGCCCGGCAGCATTCGAGCGATGCGCACTGTCCGTTCCCAGGCGCCTGCATCACCAATATCTCGGAGGGCGTTGATCTCGGCCAGTTTTCCCAGGGCCGCGACCATCCGCGCGCCCTGGCTTTCTACGTCTTCACTGGCCGCGACAGGTACCTCATCCAACACGGTTACGTATACCGCGACGGCTCGGTCGGTCGGAATTCGCTCATGCACATCATTATACGCCAGACAGAGGCTCTGCGGCAATTGATGGGCAGGGCGCAGACAAGAAACGTAGGCTGATCTGCGTTACTCTGCGTTTGTCTGCGTCCCACGCCTCTACCTCGTAAACGATTACCTTGCCAGATGGCCTTCTGACTAGAGTCATGTTACAATATCCCAGGGCGATACGATTCGCTAACCAGATGAATTACGAAAGGAACATTCTCATGGCACGGATTGCAATCCACGGTTTTGGTCGCATTGGGCGTTCGCTGATGAAGGTGGCGCTCAAGGATAACCTGTTCACACCGGTCTCGATTTCGGACATCAAAGACGTTCCTACGCTGGCGGCGCTGTTCGAGGTAGACTCTAACTACGGTCGTTGGACCGAAGAGGTGAAGGCAACGAGCAATGGCTTCGTCATCGGCGGGCGCGACATTCTCTATTTCGACTCGATGAAAGCGCTGCCCGACTGGAAGGCGCTGGGCGTTGACCTGGTGATTGACTGCACCGGCC
>CAZEPA010000277.1:0-6122 GCA_964513955.1 uncultured Anaerolineae bacterium
GGCGCGACGCGGCTCATCAGCTTGTCCAACTGCGCGTTGATCTGCTTTAACCCGGTCAGCATGCCATCCCGAATCTCGTCGAGCACTTTGCTCTGACGGACTTCTTCTACCACCTTCTCGGCGGTCTCCCGGACTTCTTCGCCCAGCTTGCTCTCACGCGCGGATTTGATCGCGGAGTCAACCTGCTTGCCGAATTCGAGCAATCCTTCCTGCACCTCGTCGGAGAGCTCCTTGCGTTTTGGACTTTCCCAGGCGGCCTGCATGGCCGCGCCCAACTTTTGCCCCATCTGATTCAATTCCGCAAAAAGGTCGCCTTTGGGCGGCACGCTGCCCGTGGGCGTCTGTTCGGTTGCCTTGCTTTCCTCAGTCATCTTGATACTCCTTTGTGTTCGCGCACAGATGGCTTTGTGGGGAGACCCATCGCCATCGTCGGTTTTGTGATCGCAGTCAACTGCACCTGGCTGCGCAGTCGTTAATAATACGTATAACCCTACGCTAAGTTGCGCCTATGCCATCAGTTTACCACAAGAGGTGTTGTCAGCACAAGCCGATCAGCCTCCATCCGCCCATCGGCGCTAAGCACGGGCAGCCGAGCGCCATCGCTGAAGTAGAAACCGATCTCGAGCTGATACACGCCGGGGGGCAGCGCCGCGGGCAGACGCAGCACGTGGCTGTCAGCCAGGTATTCGTTGGTCAACCAGCTGGTCGTGGGCAGACGCCCTGCGCCTGGCTCACTGTCCGCTTGCGCCACGGTCTGGCCGGTAGGCGCAAGCAGGTGAACAAACACGCTGGCGCGCCGCGTCCACGGCTCGGCCGCCTGCCACACTAGAGTCAGCGTCACGGCATCGCCGCTGCGCACCGACGAGGGGCTGAGGTCATAGCCCCGCAGGCTCGCCTGGCTGCCAAACTGCGCAGCCTGGGCTACGGTGGGCGCGGGCGGTTCAAACTGATGGGGGCGGCCCTTGACCTGCACGGTCGCGAGCAACAAAAAATCGGCGCGTTGACCGGCTGGCGCCAGACGCTGACCGTTGGTCGGGTCGAAAAAGCCGGCGATCAACTGGTAGGAACCGTCGGGTAGGGCGGCCGGCAAGCGCAGACTCCACGGCGTGCGCAGCAGGTCGCCGGGGAGCCATTGTCGGCTGGGAAGATCAACCAGGGGGGGACCTTCCCAGCCGGCCGCGACGGCGCCGCGGGTATCCAGCAGTTGAACAAAGGCGCGCCAGTCGCGGGATGGCGTCTCGATCACCTGCCAGCCCAGGCTAACCCGTAGATCGTCGCCAGGCATCCAGGAGCTTTCGGCCAGGTCAAAGCCTAACCAGCGCAGCTCCGACCCCAACCGCTGCGCGCGCGGCTGTCCCAGGGTCAAACGCGTGGGGCTAAGCGGCGGATCGGGGCGGGAGACTTCAATCTGCCCCACACGCCATTCGACGCCGACCGCCTGGCCCTGACTGTCTTGCACGTCGAGCGGGCGTTCGGCCACGTCCGCGGACTGCTGGTACACCTGGATGCGCAAATCATAGCGGCCGGGCGGTGTTCCCGCGGGAATCCACAGCGCGTGACGGTCCTCCGCGGCCTGATTGACCGGCCATTGGTCAAAGGGGCGTTGTCCATTGGCTGGCGCGCTATCGCGCTGCGCCCAGGTTTCGCCCTGACTGTCTGTCAATCGTAGGCGCACCTGCCATGCGCCACTCGGGGGCGGCGCGGTCAAACGCCAGGTCAAGCGAACTGGCGCGGCGCCATCGCCTGCGGGCACGGCGCCTGCGGCCACTTGAACATCGTCAAGGGCCAGCCATGCGCCGAAGCGAGCACCGCGCGCCGCCCGCCAGCTGTCAGGCGGGGGGGCAAAAAACGTCAAGCGAGTGCTCGGGTTGATCCATTGGTTAAGCACGGGGAAACCCTGCTGCATGAGGCTGGCTTCAATCTGCGTTTCCAGAATGCCGCCCAGACTGAGGTGCGCGGGAAACCAGACGCGTCGCCCTCGCATTATTATTTCGTGTAGCGAAGTGGCTATCTGATTTGTCCAGGCAGCAGAAGGGCTAAGCTGCGGCTGTGGCCCTGCGGGTAGATAGCTGCGCAGGTAGCCCACCTGCCACGGATAAACACAGAAGGCCACATCGTTGGCTGTTCCACTCTTAGCCATCTCGGCTACGAGCGGACGATAGTCATCATTCGTGTAGCGAAAAGTGGTGAAATGGCGCCAGAAGGCCACGCCAGTGACCATGATGAGGCACAGGATCAGCGTCGCTTGAATCAAACCGGCGCGGCGTGGGTAGCTGCGGCCCATTGGTGTGACGATGGCGGCCGCGCTGAGCCAAAGGAGGGGCGCTGCGGATGCCAGCAGGCGTTCCCCGCGCACCGGCGTGAACGGAAAGCGCAGGTTGATGACAAATCCCACGGCGAGGGCGAAAGCGAGCAAGGTCACCAGCGCAAGGTTGGGCCGTAAAAGCGACGAGGTCAGGTATGTTGCGGAAGGCGTTGCGGTCGCGCGGGTGAACCACACATGCTGGACAATCAACCCGGCCAGGATGACCAGCGCCGCGAGACCGAGTGCGTCGAGCCGGGTTGGGGCGGCATGGCCGATGATGAAGGCGGACATGTGCCGCGCCGCGTAATCGAGCAGCGTGAGCGGGGTGTCGGCGTCTTTGGTGACTTTGTAGGCTACATACGTCGCGAGTTTGGGCGCCGCGTAGATCACCCAGGGCGCGTAGAGCAACGCCGCCGCCAGGTGCGCGGCGATGAACGGGGCCGGGCCAGGCGTGGCGTCACGGCTGGCTGCACGATGCAGGAACCACCGTGCCAGCACAAATAGCGTTGCGCCCAACGGCAGCAGGACGGCGTAGTATTGGGTGTATGCCAGGGCAGTTGCCGTCAAAGTCACGATTAAAGCTCGCCTCATGCCGCGGCTTGGCCGGGGAACGGTAATCGGAGCGGCCGTTGACTGCAGCCACGGTGCAGCGCTGACCAGATAAGCCAGCGCCAGTGTACCGACCAGGCCATACATGCGGATTTCCTGGCTGTAGTAGAGATGAAATGGGTTGAAGGCAACCAGCAGCGCGGCGATGAGCGCCGGCGCAACCGTGGTCGGGCGTGCGCGGGGCAGGAGTCGGCGGGCCGCGACATAAGCCAGGGCAATGCCAGGCAGGCTGACGAAAACGGAAAAGAGACGCAAGGGAATAGGGGCGGGGCCGAGCAGCGCGATCCACGCGTGCAGCAGGGCATAGTAGAGCGGTGGATGGATATCCTGCGCCGTGAGGGCCATCATGTCGCCAATTGGGTGCGTGGCAAACCAAACGCTGTACCCTTCATCCCACCACAGCGGCTGGAAATCAAGGCGTTGAACGCGCAGCGCGAGGCCGAGCAGCAACAGGCTGACCAGCGCCCACGCGGTCAGCCGCGTGCGCCGACGTGACAGCCCGCGCACGAACGGACGGCGCCCACCGCCATTTGCCATGAACGGTGAGCCGCTGCCGTTCGTACGCGGCGTTTCAGCGCGACCTAGCGTCTGAACCACGTGAGCAAGACGTCGTGCGTCTTATCGCGCAGCTCGCCGGTGATGGCATCGGAGACCTCTTTGCCGCTGCCATCCACCACGACAGCCCGGAACGCGCCTGCGGTGCGCGGCAGCTCGAGCTTGGCGTTGTAGCGAAACTCACTGGGCTGCCCAGGGTAGGCGTTTTGCCAGCGTTCGCCAAAGACCACATCGAGGGTGCCGGTCGGCGCGCTGACCCGCAGTTTGTAACCGCCGCTGATGGGCAGCGCATCGCCCGTCTTTCCCAGGCGGCCCCAGAATGTTACGATCGGGAAGTTGGCATCGTCCGCGTTGCGGATCTCCGTGCCGGCCTGCCCAAAAAGAGCGGCCGCGGCCGGCGGTGTGGTTGGCTGCGCTGGAGGCGTGGTGGGCCGCGGGCGTGCGGTGGGCTGAGGCGCCGTTGTGGGCGGCGGCGCCACGTCCTTGACCACTTCAACCCCACCCACGTTGCCTTCCACGCGGACATACTGCGCAGCAACCCAGCCGTTCTTGCTGTTGACGCAGCAGACCTGCCACCAACTGCTGTCTGCAGTGCGTCCGGTGATCTCAAGGCGTTGACCGACAGCCCCGCGGGCGATGCTGGTATAGCTGGTAGAGGGTCCGCTGCGGATGTTGAGATTGTTCAGGGTGACGACCGCCATCGGCTTCGGCGGCGGCGTGGGCGTGGCTGGGGGCGGCGTCGCCGTGGGCGGTTCCGCGGGCGTGGCCGTTGGTGGGATTGCCGTTGGCGTGGAGGGGAGGGGCGTTGCCGCCGGCTTGGGCGTAAAGGTTGGCACCAGGGTGCGCAGCGGGACGGTCGTTTGCTGCGACGGGTTGCCGGGGGCGCCGCAGCCAACCATCAACAGCAGCGTCAGGGCGACGGGGATGAAAACGCGACTTCGCGGTAGGTGCATGATTGGTTAACTCCTCTTCATCAAAATCAGGATAGTCCACCCGTTTACCGGGCGCACGGCATCAAAATCGGCGCTTGAAGCGGATGTGGTACCATTTTGGTTGGCTGGCGCTGGTGTAGAGGCGCACGATGCTCGATTCGCGCCGGGTGCCGCTGCCATCTACGACGTAGACCTGCCAGACATTGTCGCCAAGCACCGCAAAGCCGTTGGTGTCGAACTGCAGATTGACCAGGCGCGCATCGGGCAGCGGCGTCAACTGATTCGGCGCAGAGTAGCCCCAACTGCTGTCGGATACCAGCGGGCTGACCCAAGATTGCGCCTTCCCTTCAAGGACAAACATCAGGCGATAGCCCCAGAGCGGTGCGCCATTGCTGGCTTTGATTTGGGCGCCGACCTTTAGCCAGTTGTTGCCCCAGTTGGGGAATTCTTCAATGCCTTCCACGTCGAAGGTAACGGCTTCTGTGGCCGTGGGGGTGATGGTGGGCGTGGGTGTGGGCGGCGCCGGGGTGAAGGTCGGTGTGGGCGGCGGCTCCTCTGTCACAATTTGGACGTCCGTTGCATCGCCGCTCACCTGCACGAGGCTGGCTGTGACCCATGCCAGGCTGGCATCAGGCAGACAGCAGATGCGCCACCAGGCGTAGTCGGCCGTTCGGCCGACAATGTCGTACGTCTCGCCCTGGCGAATCGTGCCTGCCAGCGGGTACTCGATGCCTGGGCCTTTGCGTACATTCAATTCAGCCACTGGCACCAAAATCATGGGGCCGGGCGTGGCTGTGGCGGTTGATTCCCCGGTCGAAGTCGCAGTTGGCGTGGGGCCGGGCGTAGGGGTATCGGTTGCGGTCGGGGTAATCGTGGGCGTTGGCGGAAACGGCGTGTCGGTCGGCGGCAGCACCGTCGGCGTGAAGGTGGGCTGCAGAACAGGCGTCAAAAAGACGATCGGCGTTGGCGAAGGCGTCAGCGGGGGGAAAAGCCGGATGAAGCTGGTCAAGGAGCAGCCCATCGTGCCCAAGAGCGCCATCAGCGCCAGGGCCAGGACGCCGAGGATGCGCCGCGGTTTGGCGGCCAGGCCCGCCGCGCGCGGTTCGACGGCCGCCCAAGGGGGCGGCGGCTGCGCCGGCGCGGGAGCGTCGTGGTTAGCGGATGTGGCGGAAGCCAATGTACACCTCCCGGTATGGGTTCGTTGGCTCCGTCGTAAACGGAATCGGCTCTGACACAGGGTGCCCGCCGCCATCGGCCAGGTACGCCACGTAGGTGCCCGCGCCAGGTGAAAACAGGGTGAATTCGAGATTGAACGCCTGGCGATCGCCAAAGCCCGGCGGCTGCGACCAGAGGAAGACATCGGTGGACAGTTCGCCGCTGCTGATATCTTTCCAGGGAGCTTTCGTCACATCGGGCGTGCTGGTCGGCGTTGGCGTTGGCGGCGGCGTCCAGACGCCCGTGGGCGTGGGCGTCCAGGTTGAAGTCCACACCGTGGTCGGTGTTCCCTGGGGTTGATCTACGCCCTCGCGCCGGAATACTTTCAGTTGATAGCCGGGCATGGGGTCCCCGTTGGCAAAGTAGACCTTGACCCAAACCTTAAGGAAGGCATTATTGGTCAAATAGAACTGCGGCCCGATCGCGCGATAAAACAGCGGCACCGGCGTGGGCGTTGTGGTGGGGGTCAAGGTAGGCGTCCACGTCCACGTGGGCGTCGGCGCCGG
>CAZEPA010000278.1:0-611 GCA_964513955.1 uncultured Anaerolineae bacterium
CCGAGCACAGCGTCGAGCTGACCTACTGGACCGCCTGGCGCGGCGAGTTGACCCACCGCCGGGTTGACCCTTACCGCCTGGAAACCCGCGGCAGCGTCGCCTACCTCGTCGCCTACTGCCACTTGCGCCGCGCCGAGCGCGTCTTCCGCCTGGATCGCATCCTTGCCGTCGCCGACAGTGAACCAACCGCCGCGATCGTTCAACCGCCGCCTCACACCGCAGCCACCCCAACGAACGATGACGACCTCATCGTCCCGTTTTAGCCAATGCTGAATGCCGCCGCCGAATGAATTCGGGCCGAAAGGGCGTACCGCCGCCAGGTCGGCCTGCGCCGACCAACATCGCGTCCGCGCTTGCCCTGAGCCTTCGGCGTGAGCTCAGTCGAACGCTTGTCGAAGGGCAGGTGAACGCCCGTCGCCCACGCCACTTCCCCCGCCGCACGCAGGCCCGGCGTCACACCGGAGGTGTGGCCTGCAATGGAGCGACTGCCCTCTCCGCTTTGCACTTTGTACTCTGCACTTTGCCCTCCTACAAAATCCTCGCCGCCACCCGTGGTTCCTCCAACCCCGTCTGCACTCCCATCACCAGCGCCTTCGGCAGGCACGACTCGC
>CAZEPA010000278.1:621-6118 GCA_964513955.1 uncultured Anaerolineae bacterium
TTCCCGTTCCCACCGTTACGATCATCGCTTTCATCATGAATCTCCTTCTCCCTCCGGCCGGTCACCTCTATACAATGATCAACGTTTCGTCCTCTTCCCTGAATCCTCCCAGACCGCTCACCTCAACCTCTCTCACACAACGACCGCACAGAAAGTAATACCGGACGCTGTCCTCCTCCTGGTTCACCAGCCGCCCTAACTTCTTGAGCAGCCGATCCAGGTCCTTCCCCTTCAGATCGCACTCGAACACACTGTACTGCACCCGCCGCCCAAAATCCAACAGCGTCTGCATCACCTTCGTGCGCCGCCGATCATCCGGGATATCGTAACACACCAGCACAAACTGCGTCGCCTTCGCCATCAATCACCTCCAGAAGTACAAAATACAAAGTACAAAGTGCAAAGCCCACCCACCACTACGCCCTGCGCTCTGCATCCCGCGCTCTGCCCTCTGCCCTCTGCCCTCTGCCCTTTGCCCTTTGCACTCTGCACTCTGCGCTCTGCCCTTTGCCCTTTGCACTTTGCACTCAGCCCTTTGCGCTCTGCACTCTGCCCTTTGCACTTTGCGCTCTGCACTTTGCACTCAGCACTTTGCCCTTTGCGCTCTGCACTCTGCACTTTGTACTCTGTACTGTGCACTTTGCACTCACGCCTCGTACCCCTGGTAACTCGCCGCCTCACCGAGCACCACATTCGCCAGGTGGCGCGCCTGCTCCTCGATGATGCGCCGCATGGCGGTGGTCTCCTTTTTGCGCGGATAAAGAACCGGCGTCGCCATCTGCTTCTCATGCGCCTCGATCAGGCGCCGGCGGCCGCTTTCCACCAGGTACACCCCCGGTGTGGCCCCTGACTCCCGCCGAAAGTCCTGCGCGCCGAAGCGGTTTTGGATGAACAACGGCGCCACGATGGCATCCACCACCACCGGCCGGAACTCCTCCATCAGATCCAGCGCCAGCGACGGCCGGTTGTAATCAATCGTATGGAAAAAGCCCAGGTATGGGTCCAGCCCCGCCAGGTTGACCATGCCCAACGCCGCGCTTTGCAGCAGCGCATAGCCAAAGCTGAGCGCGGCGTTGACGGCATCGGGCGGCGGCCGATACTGGCGGCCATTGAATCCCCAGCTCGGCGGCAGCAGGTCTTTCAGCCCGCCGAAATAGGCGGCCGCGCCGCTCCCCTCATAGCCGCGCAAACTATCCAGATCCTTGGCTGCGCTCACCTGGCTTTCGATGCCCTGCATCGTCTGCGTAGCCCGGTGCACCGCGGCTTGCACCTTGCTGCCTCCTACGGCGGCCAGGCGGCCCAACGTGCGCCGCTGATTGGCCAGCTTGGCCTGGATCGCCTGTTTGGCAATCGGCAGCGCGGTCTGTGGATTGCCCAGCACCTGGTACTGGCGATACCGCAGCTGGGCAAAGCCGAGCGCGGGCGGCGTCAAGCGCCCGCGGTACTTGCCATACGACGAGAAAAAGGCCACGTCCACTTCCTGCACTAGCAATTGGGTAATCAACGCGGCTGACAGCTGCACGTTGCCCATCACCACCAACTGCTCCACGTGGATCAGCGGCATATCCAAAATCACATCCGACTTCTTCTCCACGATCAGGCGCTCGCCCTTCTTGTGCGCCATCGCGCCCTGATCGGTCAAATAGATGACCGGCATCGCTCCTCCTAACCCAAAAACGCTGCAGAGGCGCAGGGATGCAAAGGTATTTTCACACCTCGTGCGCCATGCTCAGCATTTTGCACGCTGTACTCTGCACGTTGCCCTCAGCTAAAACCCCAGGACATGGTGCTTGTTGCCGATGAAGAACACCCCCAGGAACTGAAACCCCTCATCGAAGCTGACCAGCCGCGTCTTGTTGAGATTCAATTCCAGGCGCAGTTCGCTCAGTCCTTGTTCCACCTGCGCCAGCGCGGCTTCGGCGTCCTGCCGTCGTGCGCACAGCACCACCAGATCATCCGCGTAGCGCACCAGGTTCAACTTGGCCTGCGTCAGCCGCATATCCAACGGATGTAGATAGATATTCGCCAGCAGCGGCGAGATTGGCCCGCCCTGTGATGTGCCTGCGGTGGGGCGCTGCCCCACCAGCGCGTTCATAATGCGCACCCGAATCCAACCCTCCAGCAGCCACAGCAGGCCGGGATCGTCCAATTCACTGCGCAGCCGTTTGATCAGCAGGTCCGGGTCCACGCGCTCAAAGCACTTCTTGATGTCGGCATCCACCACCCAGCGCAGCCCTTGATCGCGCAGCGTCAGGATACGTGCGGCCGCATCTTGCACCCCGCGGCCGGGGCGAAAGCCAAAGCTGCAGTCGAGAAAGCGCTGCTCGAACGTCGGCTCCAGATACTCCACCACCGCGCGCTGCGCCACGCGGTCGCGGATCGTCCATTTCGCCAGCGGCCGCTGTCCGTCGCCGCTGCGCTTCGGCACCCACACCGTCTTCACCGGCGTGGGACGATACGCGCCGCCAAGCACATCCTGGCGCAGCGCGGTCAGCTCCGCGTCGGCATGCGCCGCGAAATCGTCCAGCGAGACCCCATCCACGCCCGGGCCGCCGCCGTTGGCCTTGATGTGCAGCCATGCGCGCCCCAGGTTCGCCAGTGTAAACGCCTCCTCCAGACCCGGCGTCTTGGCGGCCGCCGGCTCGCCCGGCTTGACTGGTCGCGGCGCGCGGGCGGCGGCGGCATGGGGTTTGTGATCCACGCGCGAACGGTGGTCAACCTGGCGCCGCGCTGCCACCAGGTCATTGAACACGGCGCCGGCGCTGCGTCCACCCCGCGGCTTTTGCCGCGTAGGCGGCGGCCTGGGAGCGAACCGCGGTTTGGGCCGCGTGACGCCCGTGTCTGCTCGACCTTCATCAGCCGGCGTGGAATCAACCGCACGCGCCGCGCCTGGTTCCGGCCCTGGCTTGACCGGCGCGTCCTTCGGCGCAGCCGCAGAGGTCATCTCCGTGGTCTCCTCGCGCGCCTGGCGCCGTGCGTCGCGTGCCTCCAGGCGTTTGAAAACTCGTCGTATGCCACGTGTCGGGTCCATGGTTACAGATCCTCCCCGCAGTGTATACAGAAGCTGCGGTTGGCTGGCGTCTGCTTTTGGCAGCGCGGGCAAGCGACGCGCGCCTCAGCGTCGCCCGTTTCAACGTCTGCGTCCTTCTCAGCATCCTCCTCGGCGGCCTCGTCATCCAGCGGCGCCTCATGGGCCGGCAAACGGTGGGCGGTCGGCCGGCGGCGCAGGGGGCGCGCCGGCGCCGCGGGAATGGCGACGGGCGGTAAGACCACCGGCGTCGCCGGCTCCACGGCTCGACTGAGCTCGCCGAAGTTCTGCCCGGCGTTGGCCTGCGCCGTGCCCAAGGCGGTGTCCATGCCCTTCTCATACATGCCCTGCATGCGCTCGGCGTAGCGTTCCTGCAAGGCCGCCTGCTCCGCGCCCATCGCCTTCATTTCGGCCAACAAGCGTTCGTATACCGGCCGCGCCTGACCCTCTTCCCCGCTCGCTGCCTGCGTTTTGAACTTCTCGCCCAGCGCGCGCGCCAGATCGGGTGAGAGCGCAGCCATGACCATTTCCAACTGTGCGGGTGATAGATCGCGCGCCTGCGCTAGCAGCGCCACATCCTTCAGCAGCCGCGCCTGCTCCGGCGTGGTCGCCAACGCCATCAGCCCGGCCACGCCCTGCTCGGCCAGGGTACGTGTGCGCGTGATCTCGAATTCCTGGCGCTGGCGTTCCTGCTCCAACTCATGCCGCTTGCGTTCCATCTCCAGGCGATGGCGCTCCGCTTCCTCACGCAGCCGCCGCTCCAGGTCGGCCGCGGCGCGCTCAGCCTCCTGGCGCAGTTCCGCCGCCTTGCGCTCCAGCTCCATGCGCATCCGTTCGGCATCTTCCGTGCGCCGCACCGCGTGCATGCGCTCCAGGGACAGCGCGCCCAGCTCCACATCCAACCGATCTTCCTCGCGCTCGATGCGGTCAATGTCGGCCTGGGTTTTGGCTTTGGCCTTGGCGATCTCCAGCTCGTTCAGGGCCTCTTGCAGCGTTCGTTCGCGCTGGGCGGCCTCAGCCGCGGTCTGCTGGGCGCGCTGCATGACTGCTTCCTGGTCGCGCCGCGCCAGCTCAGCCTGCCAGCGCCGCGTCTCCAGCGCCAGCATCCCGTCCAGGCGCTGGCTTTCAATCTCCTGGCTGCGCGCCAGGTCCTCTTGTTCCAGGTCTTTGCGCAGCGCCAGATCCCCCAGGCGCAGTTCGCGCTGCCGTTCCAGGTCAACGCGAGCCAGCAAATGGGCCCGCTCGGCCTGGTGGTCGGCGCCATGTTCCGTTAGGATTTGTTTCAGCGTGTCCATTTCATGTTGACGCAGCACGTGCGTGCGGTCCACATCCGCCACGACAGCCGCCAGCGCCTCGGCGCTGCGAATCTCATCCAGGCGATCGGAGAGGAGCACCTCACGCAGCTGCGACCAGACGCGCACGCGTTCCCGGTGCAGCGCCACCTTGCGCACCTCCTCGGCCACCTCCTGCATCTCCTGCGCGGACAGCACATCCGCCAGACGTTGCCGGCCTTGCACTTTGGCTTCGGCCTCGCTCACCAGCAGCCAATACTCGCTTTGCAGTTGGCGCACGCCTTCCAGGCGTTCGCTGTGATAATTGGCCGTGCGCAGGCTCACAAAGGCCAGTCCCCAGCGCGCCAGCGTCAGCGCCAGCCGGCCGCCAATTTCACTCTCCAGGCGGCTGCGCGGGTCATTGGCCCCGGTCAGATCGGCCGCCGTGCAGGTCGCCATCACCGTGCGGCAAGCCTCGGTCACTTCACCCGTCAGCAAGGCGCGCAGGGCGCTCACGCCCATCTGGGTTTGCCCCTTCAACACATTAGCCAGAAACGCCTGCGTATCGGTCAGCCGCAGCAGCACGGTCGCGGTCAACGCCACGGGAATCGGATCGCTGGTGAACAAGCCGCTCAGCTCGAAAGTCAGCGACACGTCGCCAGCATCCACCAGGATGGCCGTAAATCGGTTGGGCGCGCCCGGCCAGTGTAAGGCGCCCAGGAAGGTGTGCAGCGTATAGCGCCCGGCGCCCAATTCCCCGGCCGCGGCCACGCCATCCTCCAGGATCAGGGCGCGCACGCCAGGTTCAACGATCAACGATTTGCTGAAAAAGCCGGGCACGTCGTGGACATCCACTCGCGTCGCGAAGTCATCTGCGCCGCGCGCCCAGCGGTTCTCTTCGATGGGGGCGCGCTGGGCAGCCACCGGAGTGCGGCAGTAAGGGCAAAACTTGGCATCGGCCGGAATCGCTTTGTGGCACGACGCGCAGGCCAGCGACGCTGAGGCGAGCGCGGCCCGGCAGTAGGGGCAGAACTTGGCATCGGCCGGCACGCTGCGCCGGCAGGACGGACACACGGACGTTTGCATGGTCATGATCAGATCCTTTCTATCTTACATTCTTACATTCGAGCGATTGAGAGAGCAATTGAAATCGCACCTGATTGGCGTTCCGCCACGCGATCGCAGTCGGCGCAGGCCG
>CAZEPA010000279.1:0-6109 GCA_964513955.1 uncultured Anaerolineae bacterium
GCGGAAACACCAGGGTGAAGCAGGTGCGCCCTTGCCCCGAGCTTGCCGTGACGCGGCCGCCGTGGGCCTCGGCGATGGCGCGCGTGATGGCCAGACCTAAGCCCGATCCGTCGGTGTCCGGATGGATCCTGGAAGCATCGGCGCGGTAGAAGCGGTCGAACAGCCGGGGCAGAATCTTGGCGTCGATGTCGGCGCCGGTGTTCTCCACGGCCACTGTCGTGGCCTGTACGGTGGTGGCGATGCGGATGGTGACGTCGCCGGCCTCGGGCGCGTGGCGCAGGGCGTTGGACAGCAGGTTGCTCACCGCGCGGCGGAACATCAGGCGGTCGCCTTCGATCTCGCCAGCGCCTTCCACCCGCAGCCGGATGCGCTTTTCCTCGGCCACGGCCTCGTAGAAGTCGAGCAGCGCCAGCGCGTCCTGGCGGGCGGAAAACCGCTCCTTGTGCGGCAGATCCACGCCGCGCTCGGTCTTGGCCAGGAACAGCATGTCGGACACCATGCGCGCCAGCCGCTGGAATTCCTCGGCGTTCGAGGCCAGGATGTCGCGGTAGGTTGCGGCATCGCGCTTGGTCGCCAGCGCCACCTGGGTCTGGGTCAGCAGATTGCTGATGGGGGTGCGCAGCTCGTGTGCCAGGTCCGACGCGAAATCGGTCAGGCGCTGGAAGTCCTCCTGCAGCCGATCCAGCATGCGGTTCAGCTCCTGTGCCAGATCGGCCATTTCCACCGGCACGGCCTGCACAGGCATGCGCTCGCCGAGCTTCTGGCCCGTCACCTTGGCGGCCCGTGACTTCATGTCGCGCAAGGGCGCCAGCCCCTGGCGCGCGGCGAACCACGAGAGCAGGCCGCAGATGGCGATGGCGGCGAGCACATACAGGGCCAAGCTGCGCCGCAGGCCGTTGAGAAACTGCGTGTGGTGATCCGTATCCGCCGCGATCCAGACCATCAGGGGGGTGCTGGAGTAGGCAGGGGCGGCCTTGAAGACCAGTGTATGGAACCGGGCACCGTCGTGCCGCAACACCCCAAACACCTTGTTTTCACCGGCGCGCAGAGGCATATCGCCGCGCATGGTGGGGATGAACCCTCGGGATTGAAAGACCACTGCTCCTTGTCCATCCTGGACTTGGGCGTAGAGATCATGGTGATAGCTCAGCGCCTCGCCCAGTCGCCGGCGAGCGTCGTCCGCCGAGTTGGCATTGCGCAGAATTTCCTCGATCAGGTGTTGCTTGTCTTGCAGCGCCATCCGATCGAGCTCGATGAAATGCCGCTCGGTTTCGACCAGAAACAAGGCGCCCAGCCCCAGCACCACCGAGGCCGCCACCGCAGTGAAGAGCAGGGTCAGGCGCTGTGTCAGCGGCAACCGGCCCCAACGAACCCGAAGCAACACCTATTCCTCCTGCGGTACGTCGAGCACATAACCCATGCCGCGCACGGTCTGGATCAGCTTGACCGGGTGGCCCTCGTCGATCTTCATGCGCAGTCGGCGCATCGCCACTTCGATCACGTTGGTGTCGCTGTCGAAGTTCATGTCCCACACCTGCGAAGCGATCAGGGAGCGTGGCAGCACCTCGCCGTGGCGGCGCATCAGCAGTTCCAGCAGGCCGAACTCCTTGGCCGTCAGGTCCACGCGCTTGCCGTTGCGCGAGACCCGGCGGCGCAGCAGATCCAGCTCCAAATCGGCGACACGCAACATGGTGCCTTCGTTGCCCGCCGGGCCGCGGCGCAAGATGATGCGCACGCGGGCCAGCAGTTCCGCAAACGAGAACGGCTTGACCAAATAGTCGTCGGCGCCAAGCTCCAGCCCCTTGACGCGGTCTTCCACCTGGTCGCGTGCGGTCAGGAACAGCACTGGCATTTGCAGGCCGCGCTCGCGCAGCGATTGCAGCACCTGCCAGCCGTTCAGCCCGGGCAGCATGACATCCAGGATCACGAGGTCGTAGGCACCGTGCAAGGCCATGTGCAGCCCATCGGTGCCATGGGGCACCAGGTCCGCGACATACCCGGCCTCGCTCAAGCCCTGGCGCAAATATTCACCAGTCTTGGGCTCGTCTTCGACGATCAATATCTTCACCGGTTCGGCTCCTTTGCGGTTCTGGCGCAAGTGTGCCCCGTGTAAGGCCTGCCGGCATGAAGCTGACAGGAATGTAATGTTGCAAACATCTTGCTGAAAGGGTGGCCTCTCCAGAATCTCCCTATCGTGAGATCAAAGATTCTTCTAGAGGAGACCATGGCCACTTCCAATCACCTGCCGCCTTTCAGGGCCCTGTTGCCTTGGACACTGGCGTTGTTCGCAGGGGCGGCGTTTGCACAAGCCCCGGCAGATACCGAAGCTCCCCAGCCTTCACTGCCGACGAAGCTGCAGTATTCGTCCGCTATCGGTGCGTACCAGACCTATGCGGATCAACAGGTGCAATCCTGGCGTGAAGCCAACGATCGCGTGGGCCAAATCGGCGGTTGGCGCGCCTATGCCAAGGAAATCAAGACGGGCAAGTCCGCGTCCGTCAAGGATGCCACCCCCTCTAGCGACCCGCATGTAGGTCATCACGGGGGAGGCACGCCATGATGCGTTTGCGTGCCTCGCACGCCAGACTCGCCCTGTCTGCACTCGGGCTGGCGGTACTGACCGGATGTGCCAGCGTCAGCCTGGAGCAGAACATCGGCCGCGTCAACGACGAAGCGGGCGGCTTCACCGAAGGCAAACTGGCACTGGCACGCACCCAGGAGGAGCGCGACCGGCGTGCGCAAGCCACCGAAGCCCTGCTGGCGCAGCCTTTGGGGCAGAAAGAGGCCGTCCAGCTGGCCTTGAGCAACAGCCCATCCCTGCAGGCCCTGCTGGCGCAAGGCTGGGCCGAGGCGGCCGACGCCGCCCAGGCGGGGCGGATTGCCAATCCCATTTTCGATTTCGAGCGCATGACGGCCGGCCCGGAACTGGGCTTGAGCCGAGCGCTGTCCTTTGGCCTGTTGGATCTGTTGACCTTGCCGACCCGGTACGGCATCGCCACCCGGCGCATCGAGCAATCTCAATTGCGCCTGACCGGCAACGTGGTGGACCAGGTCACCGGGGTGCGCCAGGCCTGGGTGCGGGCCGTGGCCGCACAGCAGGCGCTCCAATATGCCAAGCAGGTCTATGACAGCGCCGAAGCGGGCGCCGAGCTGGCCCGGCGCATGCAAGGCGTGGGCAACTTCAACCGCATCACCCGTGCGCGCGAGCAGGCTTTCTATGCCGATGCGGCCACCCGGCTGAGTGAGACCCAGCACCAGGTCACGGCCCGCCGGGAAGAGCTGGTGCGCCTGCTGGGGCTGAATGAGAGCCAGGCGCAGGCGCTGAAGCTGCCCGAGCGCCTGCCCGACTTGCCCAAGCAAGCGCTGGACCCGCAGGCGGTCGGCGCGCTGGCCACCCGGGCGCGCCTGGACCTTCGCCTGGCGCAGACCGCGCTGGATGCCGCGGCCAAGGCCCAAGGCTTGAACATGGTGACCAGCTTCACCGATATCGAACTCACCGGGCGCCGCAATACCACCTTCGACAACGCTGCGGGAACCCGCGGCACCGCGCGCGGCTGGGAGATCGCGGTGCGCCTGCCCGTCTTTGACTGGGGCGGCATGCAGCGTGACGCGATGAACGCCCGAACCCTGGCGGCCGCCAACCAGCTCGAAGCGGCGGCGCGTGCCGCAGGCTCCAGCCTGCGTGAAAGCTACTCGGCCTATCGGACGGCCTACGACGTGGCGCGGCATTACCGCGACGAAGTGGTGCCGGTGCGCAAGGTGATCGCGGAGGAGAACCAGCTTCGCTACAACGGCATGTTGATCAGCGTGTTCGAACTGTTGGCCGATGCGCGCGACCAGGTCGGTGCCGTCACGGCGGCCCTGGACGCGCAGAGGCAATTCTGGCTGGCCGATGCCGCCTTGCAGGCCTCCGTGATCGGGCGCCCCACCAACACCACCCTGTCAGTCACCACCAGCGCGCCCAGCGACGCGGCTGCCGGTCACTGATGCACAGACGATTGCCATGACATCCAGAAGAGATTTTTTCAAGGTCGCCGGGATTGCGGGCGGCGCCGTCGCGGCCGGCGCGGTCAGCCGTGTCGCCATGGCGGCCTTGCCCGAGCCCGTCATTCAGACCAGCCCAAACACCATGGCGCCACTGATCCCCGATTCGGGCCGGCCGTACAACCCCGTGGTCACGCTCAACGGCTGGACGCTGCCTTGGCGGATGAACCAGGGCGTCAAGGAGTTTCATTTGGTGGCCGAACCCGTGGTGCGCGAGATGGCTCCGGGCATGAAGGCCCACCTGTGGGGCTACAACGGTCAGAGCCCCGGCCCGACCATCGAAGTGGTGGAGGGCGACCGCGTGCGCATCTTCGTCACCAACAGGCTGCCTGAGCACACAGCCGTGCACTGGCATGGCCAGCGCCTGCCCAACGGCATGGATGGCGTGACCGGTCTGACGCAGCCAGCCATTCCGTCCGGCAAGACCTTCGTCTACGAGTTCGTTGCGCGCCGCCCGGGCACCTTCATGTACCACCCGCACGCCGACGAGATGGTGCAAATGGCCATGGGCATGATGGGCTTCTGGGTCACGCACCCGAAAGCCAAACACTCCTTGATCGACGAAGTGCAGCGGGATTTCTGTTTCCTGCTCAGTGCGTATGACATTGAGCCAGGCGCTGCAACGCCCAAGGTCGCGGAAATGACGGACTTCAACCTGTGGACATGGAACAGCCGTGTCTTTCCGGGCATCGACTCCTTGAATGTCCGTCTCAATGACAAGGTTCGCATTCGCATCGGTAACCTCACCATGACCAACCACCCGATGCACGTGCATGGTCATGAATTCACGGTCACCGGCACCGATGGCGGCCCCGTGCCCAAAAGCGCGCGCTGGCCCGAGGTGACCACCGACGTGGCCGTCGGCCAGATGCGCCAGATCGAATTCGTTGCCGACGAGGAAGGCGACTGGGCCTTTCACTGCCACAAGAGCCATCACACTATGAACGCCATGGGGCACAACGTGCCCACGCTCATTGGCGTGGACCACAGCGGCCTGTCCAAAAAGATCAACCAGCTGATCCCGGACTACATGGTCATGGGCGAACGCGGCATGGCCGACATGACCGAGATGGAAATGCCGATTCCCGACAACACCATCCCGATGATGACCGGTGAAGGACCGTTCGGGTCGGTGGAGATGGGCGGCATGTTCAGCGTGCTCAAGGTGCGCCGTGACCAGAAGCCGGGCGACTACACGAACCCGGGCTGGTTCAAGCATCCCGCCGGCACGGTGGCGCATGAGGTCACCGGCCCCATGGCCGAGCCGGCGCGTTTCAGTGCCGAGGGCGGCCAGTCCATGCCGCGCCAGCGCAAGCCGGCAACGCCGACCGAAGTCAAGGTGCGCAAGCCCGCTTCGCATGGCGAGCATTGAATTTTCCCTTCGATTTCCAACCCGAGAACACCCATGAAATTCACGCGATCCACTATTTCTCAACTCTTCGCCATGCTTGCGCTGGCCGCATCGGAGGCAGCCTTTGCCAGCGGCAACCATGCGGGCGGCCACGGCCATGACGAGGGGGGCGAGACGGCCATTGGCAAGCCCGGTGTCGCCGCCAAAGCCAGCCGCACCATCACCATCGAGATGAGCGACAAGATGCGCTTCACGCCTTCCGACCTGACGGTCAAAAAGGGCGAGACCGTGCGTCTCATCGTCAAGAACACCGGACAGCTCAAGCACGAACTCAGCCTCGGCACTCAGGAGGAACTGATGGAACACCTGGAGCAGATGAAGAAATTCCCCGGGATGGAGCACGACGAGCCCGGCAAGATCACCCTGGAGCCGGGCAAGCAGGGCGAGATCGTCTGGCAGTTCACCAAGGCGGGTGTCGTCGATTTCGCCTGCCTGCTACCGGGCCACTATGAAGCCGGCATGAAGGGCGCCATCAAGGTGGGCCGCAAGTGATGGCCTGAAACGCCCACCACAGCCGGCCCAGCCATGGCCGAGCCAGCCTATAGATCCATCCATTCACCCAGAGGTCACCATGAACACCATCCAACGTCTGCTCACCCTCTCCGCCCTGGCCATGGGCCTTGCCCTGCCGATGGCGGGCCATGCCCAGGTCAG
>CAZEPA010000280.1:0-6096 GCA_964513955.1 uncultured Anaerolineae bacterium
AATTCTCATCGGGGGTGGAGGCTCCTGACCGGTCTGCGACCGGCGTTGTTGGCCCAAAGCTGCGGTTTCGCGGGGCCAGACGGGGATCGCAGATCCCCTGAGCGCTTCATGCATCGGGGGAGTGTTCAGTTTCTGGGCGCCTTTCACCTCCTCGTGTTAGGCCGCTGTTCGACGTTCGCTGCTTCCACGTGTCCGCTTTGGGCGTCAAGCATCTTATGGTACAATGCCGCCCGCTTACGGTTGCGCCGCTTGCGAAAGTCGGAGCGCCGTTTGCTTTCCCGGAGCCATCTGTCTTATCTTTGACCGGACGACGGATGGCTCTGTGTTTTGAATCGCGTTTGGATGATTATGACGTGGAGGCCTGAATATCCACCGACTCCACACGTCCCCGATAAACGAACTTGAACTGCAGCCGGCGCCAGTGGCGGGGCAGCCGTGGTTGGGTTGTCCAGCCCTCGCCGTGCAGACGCAGGCCGCCAAATCCCATCACGGCAGCCTGCCACAAGCCGCCCGCGCTGGCGCCATGCACACCGTCAGCCGCATTTCCGCGCACATCCTGCAGATCCACTAACGCTGCGCGGCGGAAATGCTCGTAAGCCAGGTCCGGCTGGCCCAACTCGCAGGCCATGATGGCGTGGATGGCCGGCCCCAGCGACGAGCCGTAGGTGTGATCGGTGCGCGGCGCGTAGTAATCCCAATTGGCGCGTTTGGCCGCGGCGTTGTACTCATCGTTCAACAGGGTCAGCAGCATGATGACATCGGCCTGCTTGAGCACTTGGTGACGATTGGCGCCCTCGATGCCCAAAATCGTTTGCATAGACTGGGTGCGCGGCTCATAGGCTGCCAGGTCCACGTCGGTCAGGCCGAAGAAACCATCGAACTGTTCGATCAACCCCGACCGCGTCTCCTGCTGGTGATAGAGCTTGGCAATGACGTCTTGCCAGCGCGCCAGGCGCTCGGCCGTCAAATCAAGGCTGGCCGTCAGGCGGGCGGCCGCGGCAGGATGGTGCGCCCGCAGCCAGGTCAAGGTGCTGAGCGCGGTCTCCAGGTTCCAGCGCGCCATGCGGTTGGTGAAAGCCGAGTTATCTACATGGTCGTGGTATTCATCGGGGCCGATGACGTCATTGATCTCATAACGCTGGTTTGTCTCATTCCACGTGGCGCGGCTGCCCCAGAAACGCGCCGTGTCCAGGATGATCTCCGCGCCGTAATCAGCGAAGAACGCTTCGTCGCGGGTCGCCAGCCAATACTGCCACACGGCGTAGGCCACGTCGGCGGTGATGTGCAGCTCGATGTCGCCGCACCAGATGCGCACCATTTCCAGGTTGGAAGGAGCCGGCACCCAGCGCGGGGTTACTTCGTCGCCGGTGCTTGCGCTTTCCCAGGCGATCATCGCGCCCTCGTATCCTGCCTCTTTGGCTTTGCGCCGCGCGCCGGGCAGAGTGTGGTAGCGGTACATCAGCAGGTTGCGCGCAATGGCTGGCTGCGTCAGCGTGAAGAAGGGCAGAATGAAGATTTCGGTATCCCAGAAGACATGCCCACGGTAGCCAAAACCACTCAGCATCTTCGCCGGGATGCTGACATGCTCGTCGGTGGGCGAGCCAGTGATCAGAAGCTGGAAAATGTTGTAACGCAGCGCCAGCTGATCAGTTTGCGCGTCCGCGTCCCCTTCCACGACCACATCGCAGACGTCCCAGTAACGCGACCAGGCAGCCGTCTGCTTGACCAGCAGATCCGCGTAGGACGCGGTCGCCACCTCGCGCAGCAGCGATTGGGCGGCCAGGGTCGGATCGCCCCCGTCGCGTGATGTAAAGATGGCAACCAACTTCTCAGCCACGATGGTATGTCCAGGCTCCAGGTAAACCTGTGCCGTGGAACCGGGTTGACCGGCGCAGTCGCGGAAGCGATAGGTGACAGCGCCGGGCGCAGCCGCACGCAGGTGACCAGCCATGCCTAGACGACTGGATTCGCCGCGCGTCTGCACCTCGATCACCGCCGTCTGTGGGTCAGGATTGTCCTGGCTGAGGACATGCCAGTGCAGGTAGCCCTCGTTCTCGACATGACTGTCCAAGCCGGCGCGTATCTCCACCAAGCCGCTAAAATCCAGGGGCGTCACGTGGCCGCGCAGCACAAGGAGATGGGGATTATCCAGGCTGGCAAAACGCTCGAACATGAGATCGGTCGTATGGCCCCCAGGACTGCGCCAGCGCACCTGGCGCACAAGAACCCCGTTTCGCAGATCGAGAGTGCGGCGGTAACTCAAAATCTCGCCGCGATCCAGACGGAACGATTCACCATTGATGACCAGGTGGAAGTCAAGCCAGTTGGGGACGTTCACCAATTCGGTGAAGACGATGGGCGCCTTGTCAAACAGACCGTGCACCAGTGTCACCGGCTTGTCGCCGGGGTAGCCTTCCTCGAAAGCGCCCCGCACCCCCACGTAGCCATTGCCGATGGTAAACACTGTCTCTTGCCAGCCGAGATGCGCGGGCGCCAAGCTGCTTTCTTCGACGATCCAAAGATCAGGCGCACGCGGCGCCGCCGCCAGCGCGCGGCGCAGATCAGCCAGGCGCACGTCCGCCAGACCGGGAAAGACGACATCGGCCATGCCCACGCGCGCGGGCGGCCCGAGGCCCACGGTGCGCATGCCGGCGGCCTGCGCCGCGAGAATGCCAGCCTCCGCATCTTCGAACACGGCGCATTCCGCAGGCAGGACGCCCAATTGGGCGGCCGCGTGCAGGAAGAGGTCAGGTGCAGGCTTGGTGCGTTCCACGCTGGCGCCATCCGAAATCGCGTCAAACTGATCGGCGATGCCCAGGCGCTCGATTACCGTCCAGGCATTGCGGCTGGCCGAACCGAGTGACGTCTTGATTCCCGCGGTGCGCGCTTCATGCAGCAGTTCCAGCGCCCCTGGCAGCAGGTCAGCGGGCGACACCTGTTCCAGCATGTCAACGTAATACTGATTCTTGCGCGCCATCATGGCCAAGATTTGATCTTCAGGCAGTGGGCGACCGGCCAGAATGATGTCCAGCGAAGCCCGGCGCGAAATGCCGCGCAGTTGCTCGTTCACGGTTCGGTCGAAGGGAAACCCCTCTTCATCGGCCAGGCGCTGCCAGGCGCGGTAGTGGTATTCTGCCGTGTCGGTGATGACGCCATCCAGGTCAAAAATGAACGCTTTTAGTTGCATGACCTACTGTTCACGCCGGTGGGCGCGCTCCATTGTTTTCAATTCAGCGACGTCGTGGCCGTTCATAGCACCGTGCTCGATGCCCGCGTGATCAGCTCGGGCAGCAGCAGCACATGGGGATCCGCAACTGAGCGGCCGTTGACAAGATCAATCAGCATCGTCACCAGCCGTTCGCCGACTTCAGCCACAGGTTGGCGCAGGCTGGTGAGGGGAGGGCGCAAAAAACGCGCCACCGGAGCATCGTCGAAGCCAACCACGGCGACATCACGTCCGACCGTGACGCCAGCGTCGGTCGCTGCGTTAATCGCGCCCATGGCCATCAGATCGGAGAAGGCCACAATGGCTGTGGGGCGCTGCGCTGGCGAGAGCGCCAAAAGGCGCTGCGCGCCAGCATACGCCTCATCATAGGTGTTTTCGATCCGCATCACCCACGCCTCCGGCGCAGGCAGATTCGCTGCCGCCAGGGCCTCGTGATAGCCTTCCAGCCGATAACGCCCGGTCAAGGAGGGAGCTGGCCAGGCCAGGCAGCCGATGCGACGATGTCCGCCCGCGATCAAGTGCTCCAGGGCCATGCGTATCCCCGCGCGACCATCCACATCCACCCATGGGAAGTCCCACGCTGGATTGGAGCGGCCGAAGGCGACGAAGGGAAAGCGCGCGCTCAGCAGCGCGCGCACCCGTGGGTCTTCCAGGTTCGTGTTGGAGAGCACAAAACCGTCAACCTGGCCGGATAGCATCATCTCTTCATAGACAACGAGCTCTTCTTGAGGGGTGGCGGTGGGAAAGGCAAGAATGCGATAATCGTGATGGGCAGCCGCTTGCGCCATGGCCTGCCAGAATTGATCCAAAACGGGCGTGAATTGACTTGGCGGCACGGGACGCCAGGAGTAGCCCAGGAGTCGCGTCTTGCTTGCTTGCAGATTGCGAGCCGTGATGTTGGGCCGGTACCCCAGGCGGGTGATGGCTTGCAGCACACGTGTGCGCGTTTCGTCTCCCACACGACGCGAATCGTTGAGGACGTACGAGACGGTCGCAATGGACACACTCGCCTCCTTGGCCACATCGTGAATCGTGATACCAGCCATCTAAACGTTTAACTCCTTTCGCCAAGAAAAGGCTGCTCAACCGCGAGAGCAGCCGATGCTAAACGTTTAACCCTACGCCACATTATAATACCGAAGTTTTGATTTGTCAAGACCTGTTTGTTAAACGTTTCAGGGATTTTGTGGTGATGGACGACGGCGACTGCACGTGGTCGCGCATGACAGGATCCTGGTTCAGAGCCTCATCCACGACGTTTTGCGGGCGCCATGACCGCGGCGGCGCGGCGTTGGCGGCGCAGTTCCGTCTCACGCCAGATCAAGGTTGTTGCGGCCATGAGGAGAAATCCAGCGGCCGCCCCCACCAGCCACGGCTCCAACCACGGCCAGGGATTGAGCCGCACGGCCAGCGTCCAGAGGACCGCCAGGATTGTTTGCTGCACCGCTAACTTCAGCATAGCCGCGGGGATGCTCAGCAGCCGCCTGACCACGGCGGGGCCGGCGGCTTGTCTGGCCGACCGCAGGCGGTTGATCAGATGCAGCGCGACGAGGTGCAGCCGCGTGACGATGATGCCGCTGCAAAGTGCATAGAAGAGGAAGGCATCTTCGCCCGTGCGCACGAGGCTGCCAATTGCCCACAGCATGACGATGACGCCCAACGCCGCGGCCCAAAATGGCCCGTACCACCAACGCTGCGCGGCAACCGCTGGTCGCAGCCAGGGGTTCAACTCATACAGCGACCCCGCCTTGAGTGCGGGCTGCGCTGCCCACAACGTCAGCCAGTAATCGGCCAGCATCAACAGGCCGCCGGCCAGCGCGGCAAGCTGCCAACCGGGCGCAAGACTGGTGGTGTTCATTGGCTCCTCGTATCGGTCATTCGCTTTTCGCCCCATCGAGTGTGCATGCGCATGGGTGCACTCAATGATCATCTGAGAGCTGGCGCTGCGCCAGGGCAGCTTCTACGGCGGCACGCATGACGGCCACCGGCGCTGGCCGGCCAGTCCAGCGGGTCAACGCGGCCGCGCCCTGTTCCACCAACATGCCCAGGCCATCCATCACGCGAGCACCATCCATCTGCGCTTTGCGCAAGAGCACCGTCATGCGCGGCGTGTAGACCAAATCATACACGACCTGGTCAGGCCGAAAGGCCAGGTTCGCGTCCCACGGCATGGCGTCCACGGCCGGCCACATACCCACCGAGGTGGTATTGACAACCAGGTCGGCGCCCGCGGCCGCTGACGCTAGCCCATCTGGGAAGGCAGCGCATGACAGGTTTGCCGCTGGAAAGTGCCTGCTGACCAGGGTCGCGATGTCTTGCGCGTGCGCCACGGTGCGGTTGATAATAGTCACGGCTGCGCCCGCCGCGGCCAGGGCATAGACCACGGCGCGCGCGGCGCCGCCGCCGCCGATAACTAGGACGCGCTGGCCTGTAACTGCGATGCCGTGCGCGGCCAAGTCTGTCATGAAACCTATGCCATCCGTGTTGTCGCCGAACAGGTGTTTGAATTCTACATCCGCCTCGTGCAACACGCCAATTGGCGCCGCGGGATTTGCGTTCGCGACCGGCGGCGACTGGCGCCAGAAAAGCGTGTTGACCGCACCCATCGCGCGTGCTATCGGGGTCAAGCCGTCGAGGTGGGGAATGATCGCTTGTTTGTACGGCACGGTGACGTTGGCGCCCACAAACCCCTCTGCGCGCAATGCCTGCACCGCGGCCGCCAGGACTTCGGCGAGCCTTCGGCGTGAGCGCTCAGTCGAACGCTCAGTCGAGTCGTCAGGCGGTTGCACGGGCAGCAAGTCATAGGTCCACGGCAAGCCCAAAGCCCGCAAGGCCGCGTTCTGCATGACCGGGCTGAGCGAGTGTGCCGC
>CAZEPA010000281.1:0-6064 GCA_964513955.1 uncultured Anaerolineae bacterium
TGCAGCACGGCATAGAAGAAGGCATACAGCCCTAGCCGGCGGCGCAGCGGCAGCAGTTCCTTGATCGTGAAAGCCGTGTAGAGCGGGGTGATGGACAAGGAGAGGACCAACAGCACCAGCGCGGTTTGCCCCGTACGCAGGGTGATGTCTTGAATCGGATTGGCTGTCAGCCGACCTTGCCAGGCCAGGAACAGAATCACTGCCAGCGGCGTCAGCGCCGCGACATGGACGCCCCATCTTAACCAACGTGTCATCGTTCCGCCGAGCCTCAATAGAACCGGCGCAGGTCCATGCCTGCGTAGAGCGACGCCACTTGTTCGGCATACCCGTTGAACGGGAGGGTCTTGCGCCGCGATAGTTCACCGATGCGGCGCTCGCTGGCTTGCGACCAGCGCGGGTGGTTGACGCTCGGGTTGACGTTGGCATAAAAACCATACTCGTTCGGGGCGGCCGCCATCCATAGGGAAGTTGGCTGTTCCGCCACCAGGTCTATCTTCACAATGGATTTGATACTCTTGAAGCCGTATTTCCAGGGCACAACCACGCGCAGCGGCGCGCCGTTCTGCGGCAGCAGCGCTTTGCCGTACAAGCCGGTGGTTAAGAGGGTCAAGTCGTGCATGGCTTCATCCAGGCGTAAGCCTTCGACATAGGGCCACACATACCAACCGGCCTTCTGCCCCGGCATCTGTTCGGGATCGAGCAGCGTCTCAAAGCGCACGTACTTGGCCGCGGCTGTCGGCTCCACGGCTTCTAACAGCTTCCGCAGACTGAATCCCTGCCAGGGAATCACCATAGACCAGGCTTCGACGCAGCGCAGGCGGTAAATACGCTCTTCCTGGGTGAATTGGCGCAGCAGATCTTCGATGCCAAACGTGGTTGGCTTGGCAACCAGGCCGCCTACTTGCACCGTCCAGGGGCGTGTGCGGAAATTCGCCGCCAGCGGGGCGACGCCTTGTTTGTCGGTGGAAAACTCATAATAGTTGTTGTAGGTGGTGATGCTCTCGAAACTGGTCAACTCTTGGCGCAGATCAGGCGTTGGCTCCGGCGTACCGGCCGGCGTCGCAGCCTCGTTGCCTGGTACAGTCGGCGCTGCGCCGCCGCAAGCCGCCAAGACAGCCGAACTGAGCGCCAGACTGCCTACGCCCAGCATGAACTTGCGTCGCGACAGATAGATTTGTTCAGGGGTAATCTCAGACGACGGAATAGTCGGTATTTTTTGCATCGTGCCTCTCCTCAGGCAATTGGAAACCCATAACCCATGACCGTTTGGACGGCTGCCGCTCAGGGTTAGTCTCGCGCCTGGGCGGTTTATTACAAAAAGAAATCCGACTTCTGCCAGAAGTCGGATTTAGCGCCGTCCGATCAATCCTTTTTCGACAAGAAACCGGGATGCTTGCATCCTCAAACCAGGATCTTCCCAGGGTTGTCAGGCCAGCACGTCGTGATCCACATTGGCGATGAGCGTACCGACATCTTCGCCCTGGCACAGGCGGTACATAGCGTCGGGATGATCGAAGCTGAACACGTGCAGACGCAGGCGGTTGTCGCGCGCGAGGAGCACGGCGGCCTGGTCGAGCGCCCGCAGATTCTGGCGCACCACGCTGTCATAGCTGATTTCCGAATAGCGACGGGCCGTAGGATCCTGGTTGGGATCGGCCGTGTAGATGCCGTCGGTGCCTGATTTGGCCGAAAGCAGGGCCTGCGCGCGCACCTCGATCGCCCGCTGCACAGCCGGGTAATCGGTGGTCATGAAAGGCTGGCCTGTGCCGCCGGCGAAGATGCAGATATAGCCCTTGTCCATGTGATGGATGGCGCGCAGGCGGATGAATGGTTCGGCCACGGTGTCAATGGGGATGGCCGTCATGACCCGCACTTCGGCATTGCCGCGGCTCGTAAGAACGCCGCGCAGCATCAGACTGTTGATGACCGTGGCCATCATCCCGATGTTATCGGCTTCGGCATGTTCGATACCCCATTGCGCTCCCAGGTTGCCTCGAAAGATGTTGCCGCCGCCAATGACAATGCCCACCTGAATGCCGGCAGTATGCAGCTTCAACACCTCATCCGCGATGTAGTTGAGCGCCGTCGGGTTGAAGCCAAAGTCCTTGTCGCCGGCCATTGCCGCGCCGCTCAGTTTGAGCAAAATACGTGAATAGCGCACGAAGTTCGTCCTTTCTATTAGAGATTCTGCAGGCCAATCATCTCAAGACTCTCTACCAGGAATTGTACCCCAACCGCCCGCGGTGCGCAATCTACCTCCACGGGTTGAACTGAACGCCGGTACTGGAGCAGCCCATCTTGGTAATGGCTCAACTCCAGGGTGCGCCTCTGTTCAGGCAGGGGCGGATGTGATACAATGCAGCCATTGCTTTTCATGGCGCGGGAGATGGCATTCTATGCAAGAGACGGTAAATCTATCGCTGGCGCGCTATGTGCGCCAGACCATTTATAGCGGGCTGGGTGAAGCCGGTCAACGTCGGCTGTTGGCGGCGCGGGTGGTCATCATCGGCTGCGGGGCCACAGGCACGGTGATGGCTAATCACCTGGCGCGGGCCGGCGTTGGGCATCTACGCGTGGTGGACCGCGACTACATCGAGTTGAACAACCTGCAGCGCCAACTGCTTTTCGACGAGGAGGACATGCGGCAAGGATTGCCCAAGGCCGTGGCCGCGGCGGCGAAGCTGCGGCGCATCAACTCCGAGATCGAGATCGAAGCCGTGGTGGCCGATGTCAATCCCGGCAATGTGGTGCAGCTCGTGCAGGACGCGGATTTGGTGATGGATGGCGCCGACAACTTCGAGACGCGCTATCTGCTGAACGATGCCTGCGTTAAGCTGGGCAAGCCGTGGATATACACCGGCGTCATTGGCTCCTACGGCGTGTCGCAAACGATTGTGCCAGGGCAAAGCGCGTGCCTGCGCTGCGTGATGGGGCAGATGCCCGCGCCCGGCGCCACACCCACCTGCGACACGGCTGGCGTGTTGGGCCCGGCCGTTGCCGTCGTAGCCTCCATCTCGGCCGGCGAGGCGCTCAAGCGTCTAGGGCAGTTTGGCGAGCCGAACCGGGGCATGTTGCACTACGATTTGTGGGATAACTCGCTGGAGGTTTTCGACCTGGGGGGGCCGCGTGCGGACTGCCCAACCTGTGGTCAGCACGACTATGAATTCTTGAACGCCGCGCGCGGCACGCACAGCATTACGCTGTGCGGCCGCAACGCCGTGCAGATCAGCGTCAACCGCGGCGCCGAGGATGCGACCGTGCTCAACCTGGCGCGGTTGGCGCAGGTATTGCAGCCCCTGGGCGCGGTGCGCGCCAACGCTTATCTGCTCAAGGCTGATATTGATGGCTACCAGCTCACCATCTTCCCCGATGGCCGCGCCATTATCGCGGGCACCAGCGATCCTGATGTCGCGCGCACGCTGTATGCAAAGTATGTGGGGAACTAGGCGACTTAACTTCTCTTCAGCCGATCGGCGTACTTCTGGCGGAACTTGGCCACCTTCGGGGCAATGATGACCCGGCAGTAGCCCTGGGCGGGGTTGCGGGCAAAGTATTCCTGGTGATAATCCTCGGCCGCGTAGAATGTCGGCGCAGGCGTGACTTCCGTCACCAGGGGGCGATCCCACACCCCGGCCGCATTGAACTCACGCATGACCTGCTGTGCGGTCGCCTGCTGCTGCGGACTGTGAAAGAAGATCACCGAGCGGTACTGCGGGCCGACATCGTTGCCCTGACGATTGAGTGTGGTTGGGTCGTGAATCGTGAAGAAGATCTCCAGAATCTCCTGAAAGCTGATGACAGCCGGATCAAACGTCACCTGCACGACTTCTGCGTGCCCGGTGCGGCCACTACACACCTGCTCGTAGGTTGGATTTTTGACTGCGCCGCCGGCATAACCGGATACGACATCAGTCACGCCGTTGACTTCGTCGAAGACGGCCTCTAAACACCAGAAACAGCCGCCGCCCAATGTGGCGACTTCCTGATTGGCCTGGTTTGATGGTGTACTCATGCTAGATTTTCTCCCTGTTGGTTCCTGGTTTGATTGGCAACATCGTTTGGACTGCCTACGCAGTCTCGCTGTCACCGGAATCGAAGAGTCACACAGAAGACATAGAACACAAAGAAACGGCAGCGACTTCGCGACTCAGCAGCGTCTGCGCGCTCTTTGTGTTCTATGTGATACAAACATCGTTCACATGGGGATTCCTGGTGACAGGTCCCAAGCGATTGGTTAGCGAGTCGGGGCGTTCGCGTCAATGATCCATAATCCGCCGAAAGAATCGGCGACATAGGCCAGGCTGCCGGCCACGGTCACACTCCGGGCATCACCTGGCGTATCATACTCGCCGCCGCGCACGAGGTTAAAGGGGGCGCTCACGTCAATGATCTGCAAGCCGCTCTCGCCATCGGCGACGTAAGCCATGTTGTTGGATACAGCCACACCATTGGCCGTCCCCGGCGTGTTGTACGCGCCGCGGAGTGCCGGGGTGGCGGGGTTGCCCACATCAATGATCTGCAGTCCGCCGAGCGAGTCATCAGCGACGTAGGCGAGGCCGCCAAGGACGCTCACACCATGGGCGTAGCCCGGCGTGTCATACGCGCCGCGGTGCACGGGGTTGGTCGGGTCGCTCACATCCATGATCTGCAGCCCGTTGGCCCCATCCGCGACGTAGGCCAGGCTGTTGGTCACAGCCACGCCGCGCGCATGTCCCAGCGTGTCGTACACGCCGCGGTGCACAGGGTTGGCCGGGTCGCTCACGTCAATGATCTGTAACCCGCTGTCATGGTCGGCGACGTAGGCCAGGCTGCCGGCCACGGTGACGCCGCGGGCGTAGCCCGGCGTGTCATACGCGCCGCGGCGCACGGGGTTGGCCGGGTCGCTGGCGTCAATAATCTGTAGCCCCGATTCATAGTCGGCGACGTAAACCAGGCTGCCGACGACCGCCACGCCTTCAGCGTACCCCGGCGTATCGTAGCCGCCGCGATGCACGGGGTTGGCCGGGTCGCTCACGTCAACGATCCACAGCCCGTCATGCCCAGCCGCCACATACGCCAGGCTGCCAGCCACGGTCATGTCCAGGGCATTATCCGGCGTGTCATACGCGCCGCGGCGCACGGGGTTGGCCGGGTCGCTCACGTCAATGATCCACAACCCGCCATTGCCAGCCGCCACAAAGGCCAGGCTGCCGAGCGTGGTCACGCTGTGCGCCCAGCCTGGCGTCCCGTAGCTGCCGCGGATCGTGGGATGAGTCGGGTCGCTCACGTCAATGATTTGCAGCCCTTGACTCGCATCCGCGACGTAGGCGAGGCTGCCCGCTACCGACACCGCGTTGGCGTACGTGGGCGTATCCACGCTGCCGCGGCGCACGGGGTTGGCCGGGTCGCTCACGTCAATGATATGGAATTCGCCTGAGTCGTTGGCGACGTAAGCCAGGCTGCCGGCCACCACAACGTCATTGGCCCACCCCGACGTGTTGTGGACGCCGCGGCGCACGGGGTTCGTCGGGTCGCTCACGTCAATGATCTGCAGCCCGTTCAGCCCGTCCGCGACATACGCGAGGCTTCCGACCACGGCCACGCCATCAGCCCATCCGGGCGTGTCATAGCCGCCGCGCCACTGCGGGTTCGTCGAGTCGCTGACGTCGAAGATCTGCAGCCCGTTGCGCCCGGCCGTCACGAAAGCCAGACTGCCGACGACCTCTACGCCCAGGGCATCGAGCTGATTGTAGAAACTGCCTCGCAGAGCGGGGTGCGCCGGGTCGCTGACATCGAAGATGTGCAAGCCCCGACTTCTGGTCGTCACGTAGGCCAGGGTCTCCCCTGGGGCTGACGAAGCGCTCGCACCTGAACCGGCCGCCGGCTCATGGACGACGGCAATATCACGCACCTCAGAAAAAACGAGAAACCAGCTCTGGCCGACCACGCGCGGCGCGCTCGGGTCGTGGATATCCACGATCAGCAGGCGCGGGCCGACGCCGACATAGGCATAGTCGTCCAACACTGCCACGGCCAGGGCTTGCCCGCCAATCTGGCCGACCGGCGCCGGGTACGACTGTGATCG
>CAZEPA010000282.1:0-6030 GCA_964513955.1 uncultured Anaerolineae bacterium
CTGGTATTGATTGACCTCGCCGACCTCAGCCTGCTCGACACCTCTCTTTCTCTGGGCCGGGTCATTGCAGACCTGGCGCCCGTGCGCGTGGCTGCCCTCGCCGCGCTGGGCGCGGTGGACGCAGAAGCGGTCAACATCGCCGCGCAGCTTCACACTCCCTTGTTTGTGCTGCCCAGCGTGTGCCGCCTGACCGAAGTCGAACGCGAGGTTATCCGCGTCATCGTCAACCGCCAGGCGCAGTTAGAACGCTTCGCCAGTCAAGTCACCACCGAATTGACCAACCTGCTCGTCAGCGGCGCCTCGCTCGATCAAATGGCGCAGGCCCTGGCGCGCCATGCCAACTGCGCCATTACGGTGCATGGTCTTTTGGGTGACCTGCTGGCCGCGGCCGCGCCGGGGGGCCGCGGCCTGGACGAGGGGCTGCTGGCCGATGTGGGCGCCGAGACGGCGCGCCTGCTGCGGGAGCACCCTGACGATGCGCCTTACCTCGCGCCTTTGCCGGGGCAGCGCGGCAGCCGGTGGGTGGTTATCATCACCAGCAGCCAGCAGCGATACGGCGCGCTGTCCGCACTGGCGCCAGGCGATGAGATAGATGATGTGTCCAAGCTGGTCGCCGAACGGGGCGCGCTGACCTGCGCGTTGGAATTGGGCCGGCGGCAGACGATCAGCGCGAGTGAATTGAGCCGGCGGCGCCAATTCGTCAACGATCTGCTGGCCGCCGCAGAGCCAGGCGCGATCAGCCTGGCGCAGCGCGGCTTGCAGTGGAGCTACGAGCTGGATCGCCGGCAGGTCGCTTTCTACCTGGGATCGGATCAACCCATCCCCATGGCGCTGCTCCACCGCTGTGCGCAGCTGGTGGAAGCGGAGCTGCGCCAACGCCGCGTCGCCAACCTGGTGGTGCCAGATGAGGAAACCGGCGACATCCTCATCCTGTGCGGGATGGGCCCGGGCAAACCGGCCCGTCGCGGCCGACGCCTGGCTACGTCGCTGCACGAACGTCTGCTCGCGCAGCTGCCCACGGTGCCCTTGCGCATTGGCGTCGGCCGCTCCGGCGACGGAGCCGCAGGCCTCATTCAGTCCATCAACGAGGCCGCACAGGCGTTGCAGCTCAGCAAGCGTATTCGCGGCGCCGACCCCGTCAGCTACTACGGCGACATGGGACTGTTCCGCCTGCTGTTGCCCCTGCAGGGCGGCGATGTCCTGCGCAAGTTCTACGAAGAAACCCTCGGCGCCTTGACGGCCTACGACGCCCGCCAGCAGACCAGTCTGGTGGAGACGCTGGCGGCCTACTTCGCGCATCACGGCAACCTCAGCCGCACCGCCGAAGCCCTCTTTCTGCACCGCAACACCCTCCTGTACCGCATGGAGCGCATCGCAGCCATCATCGGGCATGACCTGGACGACCCGGAGGTCCGGCTGATGCTGCAAGTTGCCTTCAAAGTGCAACAATTGCTCTAACGAGGTTCTTTTTCTACAGCGAGCTGGCCAAATACTACTTTCTGACCATTGACCGCGCCCCATTTTTGTGCTAAACTTCGGATGCGAAGGGATAGGCCTTACGCTCTCAGGGAATCTGCGATCCCCGTGTACGGGTCAATCGGCAGTTGCAGGCCGCTAGCGAGCCGAAAGTGAGTGACGCCAGGTCGCAGACCGGCTGGGAGCCTCTGCAGTGCAAGCCCTAAGGTAGTTTGATTTCCACATCACAGTTGCGTCGCTGTCTCATCACCGGTTGCCGCGCAACGGCAACTCAAGCGTCGTCTCATGTTGAGTCTCAAGGAGAACAGTGCTATGAGAAGAACACCAGTCATCGTGGTCATGGTCAGCCTCGTGCTGATCAGCATGTTGGTCACTGCGGGCGCAGGCGCGGTGGCGCCAGCCCCGGCTGCTGAATCGCTCCAGATCTTAACCCGCGGCCCGGTTGGGAACGAACCGCAGAAGGTTTGGACTGCGGAAGAGATGGCGAAAGCCATTCCCTACCCCCTGCCGGGCGTCGCCATGCCATTGAAGGACGGTGCGCCGGCTGAGCCGAACGGGCCGCTGACCGTGGCTCCGGGCAGCGCAGGCATGGCCGGCGCACCCACCGGCGCGGAGGCGGACGCTCTGGCCGAGCTGGGGGCCATTGGCGGGGGCGGCGAATCGCCTACCGGCTATTCCTATCCACCGCCCTACACGCGCTTTGGCGTGCCCTGGAACTACCAGGTCTATCCATTCCGCACCCTGGGCAAGGTTTTCTTTACCTCAGGCGGCAACAACTACGTATGCTCCGGTTCCGTGGGCTACAACCGCGTGATCTGGACCGCCGGACACTGCGTCTATGACAATGACGCTCACACGTGGCATTCGAACTGGATCTTCGTGCCAGCCTATCGTAACGGTGCGGCGCCCTATGGAATTTGGACGCAATACGACGCGGCTGTTTTGACAGCATACTCTGCTGGCACCAACAATTCGATTGCCTATGACTATGCAGTCGTCATCGTCAATGACCGCAACGGCCGCAGTATCGGCAGCACGGTCGGTTACCTGGGTTTCCTGGCCAACGCCACCCGCGTCCTGCACTGGATGGACTTTGGTTATCCCCAGGCTGCACCGTTTGCCGGGCAGTATCTGCACTTGAACGCCGCGTCGCACGCACGCGACGATGGCAACTTCTCGCCCAACCCAATCGGCATCGGCAGCGATCTGACTGGCGGCTCCAGCGGCGGCCCTTGGATCTACCGGTTCGACCAGTACGCGGGCGCCTACAACTATGTCAATGGCGTTAACTCCTACAAGTACATCAACCCCAACCAGCCCTACCAGATGTACTCGCCGTACTTTGGCAGCGGCGCGGTCACGCTGTACAACTGGGGCACCCCTCAATAACCTGAGGGAGACGTAGGCAACCTCACCTCATCCCCCTGCCCCCTTCTCCTCTCCGCACAGCGGAAAGGAGAAGGGGGAACAAAGCGTGGCGGCCGATAGGGATGATTTCTGGGTAGCCTGATAACCAATGTCCCCGGTCCTGGCAACCGCCAGGGCCGGGGACATGTTTTGCGGGGATCTTCTCAATTACAGGAGAAGCCTGGTTTCTACAAGAAGCGAGGCTTCTCGATGCGTCATTCGGTGAGCTTGAAGGTTCCCAGCATGGCGCTGCCATAGAGGCCGAAGGGCGTCAGCTTGTAGACGTAGTTTCCCTGGGCGACGTAGAAGAACTGGTTTGGCGCCATCTCCTGCATCAACGTCACCTTCAGGCCGGCCACGCCGCTGAGGGTGGTTGGCTCGGTCGTGGCGGTGTTTTTACTCACCATGGGCTGCCCTTGCAGCCATGCGTCCAGGGTCTGCGTGCTGTTACCGCGATCGAAGACCTCGATCAGGAACATAGGCGGCTGGAACGCGGCCGTGTCTGACTGCGCCAGCACGCGATCCTGGAAAGCCACCCGGCACACCGTCGCCGCGCCTTGCCCTTCGACCGCGCCTTCCTGCGGCACATAGTCAGCCGGCGCACCGTTGGGGTAGCCGATCTGGAAATGGCACAGGTCACTGCGGTAAAGCTGGAAGTGCGACACTGCGTCGCCGACGTTGCCGCTGTCCGTGGCGCCGCTCAACCCGGCGCTGGAACCGGCTTGCACCTGGTCGCTGCCGGCCGCGACCGGCGCCGGAACTTCCGTACCAGAGGACGTGATCAAGCCGCCGGGCTGGTCGCCCGTGGTCGGTGCGGTCTGGTTGCCGCCGGTGGCGTTGGGGCCGGCCTGGTTGGCGACAGCGTCATTTCCGGTCTGATTGCCGGTGGCCGGGTTGCCTGCCATCTGTGGGGTTGAGCAGGCCGAGAGGGCCAGCAGCGCTGCCAAAGCGACCATCAGGGTCTTGAGAGTCCAATTTCGACGCATCATCTTGCATCCTCCTGTCTCTACGTAAGGACTTCACTTGATTCTGTTCGTGGGGGCGGTTGATTTCGCTTTCCAGACGCAGCCATAGTAGAATAAGTTCCAGCCGAATCCCAGACTTCCGAAGTCTTAAAGACCTCCGAAGTCTCGAAGACTTCCGAAGTCCGAAAGCCAGCCATGCCACAGCCTCTTCGCGACGCGCAGCAGACGACCCCGTTAATGACCACACAGGCCCGGCGCCGATTGTTGCGGCACGCAAGGCGCCTGCGCTTGATGCTGTCCGTCGTCGGTTTGTGGCTCCTGCTGCAGAGTCACGCCCTGGCCGCGCCCGTGCATCCCTACCCTGCGGCCTGCGATTATCAGACCAACTGCCGGGAAAAGCCCGCGCACACGATGACGCGCCCCGCACCGGCCCCACCGAAGGCGGCATCCCCCAGGCGCTTTAGTCATCTTCCCTTCCTGGCTGTTGACTTTGGCCTGTCTGCGCCGCCCACGCTGCCCACGCCGTCTGCGCCGCAGCCGGTCACCCATTCCAAGCGCTGGTTTCCTTATCTGCCCTGGCAATACCTCAACGACGCCTTGACCCCCGCGACTCATGGGCCCATCGTGGGCAATGTCACGGACCGCACCGCAACCGTTTTTGTGCGCACGTTTGGCATGGCGGCTGTGCAGTTGGGCCTTGCCACCACCCCAGACGGACAGGGCGATCGCCGCGTGACCGCGCCTGTCGTCACCCGTCGCGAGGCCGATTTTACCACCATGATTCCCCTCTCCAACTTGCAGGCAGACACCACCTACTATCTGCAGGTGCTGGTCAATGGGGTTGCCCAGGCGGGGGACGACCTGCCGCACTTTCGCACCTTCCCCGCCGCGGCCACGCGCCCAGTTAAGATCGTCTACCTGACCGATTTTGCCACGACGTGGAACACCGGCACCATTCTGCCGACTAACACCTTTGCCCATGCCGGCGATGAGAATGCTGACCTGGTGGTCATCGGCGGCGATTTCGACCATCGTGAGCCGCACAGCCTGGAAGACAAACGCCAGATGTTCAAAGACCTCTACAACGTCAACGATCCGAACATGGCGAGCTTCGTGACCGATGTCCTGTGGCGCACGCCGGTGGCGCATATGTGGGACGATCATGACTATGGGCGCAATGATGAAGACAAAGGCTATTTTGGCCGTGAACTGTCGCAGCGGGTCATCCGTGAATTTTTCCCGCTCTACCCGACGCCCTCCACCTACGGCATCTGGCAGAAACTGCGCCTGGGGCCGGTCGAGATCTTCCTGATTGATGCGCGCAGTGAGCGCGACAACGTGGATGACCCTGATGGCCCGGAGAAATCCATGCTCGACGGGGATAACCTCGGCCTCTACGGTCAGCGCTATTGGCTGGAACAAGGCCTGTTGCAGTCCACGGCTACCTGGAAACTGCTCATGGTGCAGGTGCCTTTCAATCCGACCGTGCACAAGAGCGATTCATGGCGCACCTATCAGTTCGAACGGGATTGGCTGCTCGACCTGGTGCGCAATGCCCGCATCAAAGGCGTCGTGTTCATCTCTGGCGACATGCACGCGGGCGGCATTGACAGCGGCGCGCACAGCGGTCTGCCCGAAATGGTGGTGCCTGCGCCCAACTTCAAACAGTGCCTCACGGTGTATGGCGCGGACCGCACCATGTTTGGCAGTGGACTCTGGGACAAGGGTACCTACTGGTATCTGCGTGAGTATCGGCCTTGCAACGGTTACGGGGTGATCACCGCCAGCGCCAACCCGCCGCAGCTGCGCCTGGAAGTCAAAGACAGCGAAGGCGGCGTGCGCCTCTCCTACAACGTGCCCTGGCGCTGAGCGGCCCGCGCGCAGCGCTTGCCTTTTAGCCTGCACAGGCAGGCTTGGCAGTCCTTGCCGCGACCATGGCGAAGCCTTTCTTCGGTGCCTTAGCCTGCGCAGGCAGGCTTCGTAATCGCGGCCGCTTCAGTCGCCCGCTTGTGCAATTTGCCCAATCATCAGCCCGTTTCCTCAGTTGGTTTGCTGCTGGTTTGACGCCTGTGCGCGCAGTATACTACCGTTTGGTAAGAATAGGGGAGGTTTGCGCGCATGGCAATTGATCAGGCCCAGGCCGAACGGGTCAGCGAAATAATGGCGACGCAGCGGGTTCGCT